>JBDTCA010000207.1:0-4581 GCA_039923815.1 Caldimonas sp.
CCGGTGACCGGCACCAGCTTGAGCTTGACGCCCCAGTCCTTGGCGAGCAGGCGGGCGACGTCGGCGTCGTAGCCGTCAGGCTCGTTGGCGCTGTTGACCGTGCCGTACGGCGGGAAGTCGACCAGCAGGCCGACCGCCAGCTCGCCCTTCTTCTTGATCTCGTCGACGCTCTGCGCCTGCGCGGTGGCGAGCCAGGCGGGCAAGGCAGCCGCGAGGCCGAGGCTGGCTGCGCCAGTGGTGAAACGGCGCCGTTGGGGGGAGCGGATCATGTCGTTGTCTCCTGTTCGTTGATTGGATGTGGTGATCATGCGGCAAGCCGGCCGGCCCTGGAGGCTCAGCGGGCAAGCGCCCGGCGGTGCCGGCGCTCGATGGCCGCGGCGATCAGCGAGAGCGGCCAGCAGAGCACGAAGTAGATCGCCGCGACCGCGCTGAAGACGACCAGCGGCTGGAAGGTGGCGTTGTTGATGATCTGGCCGGCTCGCGTGATCTCCGTGAAGCCGATGATCGCCGCCAGCGACGTGCCCTTGATGATCTGCACCATGTAGCCCACGGTCGGGGCCACGGCGATGCGCACCGCCTGCGGCAGGATCACGTCGCGCATGCGGTCGCGGTACGAGAGGCTGAGCGAGTCGGCGGCCTCCCACTGGCCACGCGGAATCGCCTCGATGCAGCCACGCCAGATCTGGCCGAGGAAGGCGCTGCTGTTGAGCACGAGGGCGATGCCGGCGGCCCACCACGGGTCGATGTCGAAGCCGAGCACCGGCGCGCCGAAGAAGATGAGGAACAGCTGCAGCAGGAGCGGCGTGCCCTGGAAGATCTGGATGAACGTGGCCGAGGCACTGCGCAGCCAGCGAATCTCGCTGGTGCGGCTCAGCGCCACGGCCAGACCGCCGATGGCGCCACCGGCGAAGGCGATGAGCGAGAGCGCCAGCGTCCAGCGCGCCGCGGCAAGGATGAACAGGAAGTCGTTGGGTCCGAAGGTGCGCATGTCGTCGCTCCCTAGCGCCGGTCGGGGTAGCTGAAGGCGCGCCGGTAGACGACGCGAAACAGCGTCGAGAACGAGAGCGCCAGGACGAGGTAGATGACGGCGACGACGATGTAGATCTCGAAGCTGCGGAACGTCTGCGACTGAAGGTTGGCGGCAACCGAGGTCAGGTCGTCGGCCGAAATCACCGAAACCACGCTCGAGCTGAGCATGAGCAGGATGAACTGGCTCGTCAGCGCCGGATAGATCGCCTTCAAGGCCGGCTTGAGCACGACGAAGCGGAAGATCTGGTGCGCCTTCAGGTTGAGCGCCAGCCCCGCTTCGATCTGCCCCTTAGGAACGGCTTCTATGCCGGCGCGGATGATCTCGGTGGCGTAGGCGCCGAGGTTGACGACCATCGCCGTCAGCGCCGCGGTGTGCGCCGACCAGCGCAGGCCGATGGCCGGCAATGCGAAGAAGAAGAAGAACAACTGGACCAGGAAGGGCGTGTTGCGGATGAGCTCGATGTAGGCGTTGACGAACCAGCGCAGCGGCGCGGGCCCGCCCGTCTTCGCCCAGGCACAGACGATCGCCACCGCCAGACCGCCGAGCATGGCGAGAACCGACAGTTCGATGGTCCGCCACGTGCCCTCGAGCAGGAGCGGCCAGGCGGCGAAGACGGGAGCGAACTGGAACGTGTAATTCATCGGCGGGCGGTAGGCAACTCGGGAACGGTCGACTGTTGTACGCGGTTTTTACTCGGCCTTCTCTATCATGGGCCACCACCGAAGGAGCACCGACGCCATGACCGCACAAATTCACCGCCGCTCCGTGCTGGCACTCGCTGCAGCAGCCATCGCGCCTGCAGCGTGGGCCCAGGGTTCCGCCGACAGCACGCTGGCCCAGATCAAGCAACGGGGCGCGCTGCGCGTCGGCGTCACGCAGGCGCCGCCGTGGTTTTCGAAGGATCCGAAATCGGGTGACTGGGCCAGCGGCGTCGGGGTGTCGCTCGGCAAGGCGATGGCCGCGGATCTCGGCGTCAGGTTCGAACCGGTCGAGGTGACGTGGGGGACGGCGATCGCCGCATTGCAGGGCAACAAGATCGACATGATGTCGATGATGGACGCCACGCCCGAGCGCGCCCAGGCGGTCGATTTCCCGAAGACGCCGCTGCTCTGGTACTCGCTCGCCGTGCTGGCGCGTGACGACCTCCCCGTCAAGTCATGGGCCGATCTCGACAAGCCCGCCGTGCGCATCGCCGTGCCCCAGGCGAGCAGCATGGACAAGTTCGTCACCGAGAACGCCGGCAAGGCCGCGATCTCGCGCTTCCCCGGCAATGCCGAAGCCATTGCCGCCTTCCAGGCCGGCCGAGCCGACGCCGTGTGCCTGTTCCATCCGCCGCTGCTGGCGGCGCGGCAAAAGCTCGGCACCGGCAAGATCGTGGTGCCGACGCCGGCGCTATCGGTGGCGTCGAGCGTCGCCGTTCGCAAGGAGGCCGACAAGTCGTGGGTCGAGTGGGTCGACAAGGAGATCGGCAAGTTCTATGCGAGCGGCCAGACGCAGAAGTGGTACGAGGAATTCCTGGTCGGCTTCGGCCTCGACCCCAAGGCCTCGCCGCCGGTGATGAAGGAAATGCTCGGCAAGTCGTAGCCCCTCGCGCACGCACTTCTCCGGACCACGGCGATGCACGTCTGGAACTTCGCCCCGGTGTGGGCGAATGCCGACCTGCTGGCGCTCGGCCTTCTCAACACCCTGAAGGTGACCGGCGCCGCTTTGGCGTTCGGCGTTCCGCTCGGCCTTGTCCTGGCGCTGATGCGCCTGTCGCCGCGCCGGCTGCTGGCCTGGCCGGCGGGCGCGGTGATCGAGGTCTTTCGCACCACGCCGCCGCTGGTGCTGCTGTTCTGGTTCTTCTTCGCGCTGCCGATCCTGATCGACGTCGAGATGACGCCCTACGTCGCCGCCGTGCTCACCTTCTCGATCCAGTCGGCAGCGTTCTTCGCCGAGGTCTTTCGCGGCGGCATCGTCTCGGTGGAGCGCGGCCAATGGGAGGCGGCGCGCGCCCTCGGCATGGCGCCGCGGCAGGTGATGCGCCGCATCGTCCTGCCGCAAGCGGTCAAGCGGATGATTCCGGCATTCCTCGAGCGCGCCATCGAGCTCATGAAGACGACCACGCTGGTCGCCATCGTCTCGTATGCCGACCTGCTGTACCAGACCAACGAGGTGGCGCAGAAGACCTTCCGACCGCTCGAGGTCTTCACGGTGACGGCGCTGATCTACTTCGTGGTGATCTTCGCCGCGAGCACGCTGGTGCACGGTCTCGAGCGGCGCCTGGCCGGCAGTGGCGAAGGGATGGCGCGCTGATGGCCAGGCTCTATCACTGGAACTTCGCGCCGGTGCTCGACAACCTCGATGTGCTCTGGGCCGGCGCGCTCGGCACGCTGCGCCTCTTCGTGATCTGCGTCGTGCTCGGTTTCGGCGTCGGGCTGCTCGTCGGCCTCGGTCGACATGCGCGTTCGCGCTCGGTGCACTTGCCGGCCACCGCCTTCGTCGAGTTCTTCCGCAACACGCCGGTGCTGGTGCAGATCCTCTGGTTCTATTACGCGCTGCCGATCCTGCTGCCCTTCGAGATCAGCCCGATGACGGCGGCCGTGCTCGGCATCTCGCTCAACTCGGCGGCGTTCTCGGCCGAGATCTACCGCGGCGGCATCGAATCCATCGAGCGCGGCCAGGCCGAAGCGGCGCGGGCCCTCGGCATGTCAGCGGCGCAGGCCATGCGCCGCATCGTGCTGCCGCAGGCGCTGCGCCGCATGCTGCCCGCGCTCACCAACCGCGGCATCGAGATCTTCAAGATGACGACCCTGGCCTCGGCCGTGGCCTACGTCGAGTTGCTGCAACAGGGCAAGCTGCTGGCGTCGCTCAACTTCAACCCCATCGAGACCTACTCCGTGATCGCCGTCGTCTTCTTCCTGTGCCTGTTTCCGCTCGTGCAGGCGACCTATTGGCTGGAGCGGCGCCTCGGCCGGTCGGACACATGACGACGGCCGCCCCACCGCTGCTGCGCGTGCGCAAGCTGCAGAAAGACTTCGGCGACCAGGCCGTCCTGCGCGGCATCGACCTCGACGTCATGCCCGGCGATCGCATCGCCATCCTCGGCGCCTCCGGCTCGGGCAAGAGCACGCTGCTGCGCTGCCTCAACTTCATGGAGCGGCCGAGCGCCGGCGTCGTCGAGCTCGCCGGCCAGGCGATCGGGCGCGCGGCGCCGGGCAAGGCCGATCCCGATCGTCGCAACTACGACGAAGCGGAGCTGACGCGCGTGCGCCAGCGCGTCGGCATGGTCTTCCAGCAGTTCAACCTGTTCCCGCACATGACGGCGCTCGGCAACGTCATGGAGGCGTTGCGCACCGTGCGTGGCCAGCGCGACGCCGACGCGCGCACACGCGCCCATGCCGAGCTAGCCCGCGTCGGCCTCGCCGACAAGGCCGAGGCCTATCCGGCGCGGCTCTCGGGCGGGCAGAAGCAGCGCGTCGCCATCGCCCGCGCGCTGGCGATGGACCCCGAGGTGCTGCTGTTCGACGAGCCGACGTCGGCCCTCGACCCCGAGCTCGTCGGCGAAGTGC
>JBDTCA010000208.1:0-4242 GCA_039923815.1 Caldimonas sp.
GTGGTCGCGCGCACCGGTGACGATGAGCCTCGGCGTGGAGTCGCTCACCAGCCGCTTCAGGCCCATGCCCACGACCTTGCGGGCGCCGAGGTAGTCGCCGGTCAGCGTGTCGGCGGAGCGGATGCCATCGGGCGTGCCGTCGAACACGATCTCGCCGCCGCGCTCGCCGGGTCCCGGGCCCATGTCGATGAGGCGGTCGGCCGCGAGCATCACCGCCGGGTCGTGCTCGACGACGACCAGCGTGTTGCCGGCATCGCGCAACCGGTGCATCGCCTCGACGATGCGGTTCATGTCGCGCGGGTGCAGGCCGATCGAGGGCTCGTCGAGCACGAACAGGGTGTTGACGAGGCTGGTGCCGAGCGCGGTGGTGAGGTTGATGCGCTGCACCTCGCCGCCCGAGAGCGTGCGGCTCTGGCGATCGAGCGTGAGGTAGCCGATGCCGACATCGCAGAGGTAGCGCAGGCGCGTGCGCACCTCGTCGAGCAGCAGCTTGAGGGCGTCGTCGAGGAGCGAGCTCGGCAGCGACAAATGGTCGAAGAAGCGGCGGATGCGATCGATCGGCATCAGCATCAGGTCATGCAGCGTCAGGCCGGGCAGGGCCTCGAGCTGCTCGCGCTGCCAGCCGGTGCCGACCGGCATGAAGCGCTTCTCGGGCGCCAGCACACCGTCGGCATCGGCCTTGGTGCCGAGGCGCCAGAGCAGCGCCTCGAGCTTGAGCCGGGCGCCGCCGCACACCGGGCACGGCGTGTAGCTGCGGTACTTGGACAAGAGCACGCGGATGTGCATCTTGTAGGCCTTGGACTCGAGGTAGCCGAAGAAGCGCTTGACCCCGTACCACTGGTGGTTCCACTTGCCGGTCCAGTTCGGCGAGCCGTCGATGACCCAGCCGCGCTGCGCCTCGGTGAGCTGCGACCACGGCGTGTCGCGTGGGATGCCGGCCTCGCCGGCATATTTCATGAGGTCGATCTGCTGCTCGTTCCAGGCCGGCGTCTGGATCGTCTTGATGGCGCCCGAGCGCAGCGTCTTGCGGTGGTCGGGGATGACGAGGCCGAGGTCGACGCCGATGACGCGGCCGAAGCCGCGGCAGGTCTCGCAGGCGCCGTAGGCCGAGTTGAAGGAGAACAGTGCTGGCTGCGGGTCGGCGTAGCGCAGGTCGCTGTCGGGGCAGTGCAGGCCGGTCGAGAAGCGCCAGAGCACGTCGGCTTCGCCCTCCTTCAACGCCGCATACACATTGACGCGACCGCCGCCGCGCTTGAGCGCCGTCTCGATCGCCTCGATGGCGCGCACCTTCTCGACGCCCTGGGCCCGGAAGCGATCGGCCACGACGTCGAGCAGCTTGCGGGGGCCGGTCGGCGAGGCGACCTCGCGCTCGGCGTGCACGCGCGTGAAGCCGCTGGCCGCGAGCCACTGTTCGACTTCGGCGGCGCTGGTGCCGCCGGGCAGCTCGACCGGAAAGGTGACGACGAGGCGCGGGTCGCCGTCGACCGTCTTCGCGAGCAGGTCGCTCCAGATCGTCTCCGGCGAGTCGTGACGGACGCGCTTGGCCGTCTGCTTGTCGAACAGCTCGGCGGCGCGCGCGTAGAGGAGCTTGAGGTGGTCGTTGAGCTCCGTCATCGTGCCGACCGTGGAGCGCGAGCTGCGCACCGGGTTGGTCTGGTCGATGGCAATGGCCGGGGGCACGCCCTCGACCTTGTCGACCGCCGGCCGGTCCATGCGCTCGAGGAACTGGCGTGCGTAGGCGCTGAAGGTCTCGACGTATCGACGCTGGCCTTCCGCGTAGAGCGTGTCGAAGACGAGGCTCGATTTGCCGGAGCCGCTGGGCCCCGTCACCACCGTCATCTCGCCGGTGCGGATGTCGAGGTCGAGGTTCTTGAGGTTGTGCTGTCGGGCACCGCGAATGCGGATGACTCCGGAGGTCATTAGGGGCTCTTTTGCGTGAGGAGCGCAGCATTCTAGGGAGCCTAGACTGCCCTTTTTTCTGCGAGGCTTCCATGAAGATCGATTTCGTTTCCGACATCGCCTGCCCGTGGTGCGCGGTGGGGCTCAACTCGCTGGAGATCGCGCTCAAACGCGTCGGCGCCGAGGTGCCGGTGGAACTGCACTTCCAGCCGTTCGAGCTCAACCCGCAGATGCCCGCGGCCGGCGAAGACGCCATCGAGCACCTTTCGCGCAAGTACGGCATGGCGCCCGACCAGCTGGCGAAGAACCGCCAGCACCTGCACGAGCGCGGTGCCGCCGTCGGCTTCGCCTTCGGCGACCGGCCCCACGTGTGGAACACGTTCGACGGTCACCGCCTGCTGCACTGGGCCGGCACCGTCTCGGCCGACCAGCAGCGTGCCCTCAAGCACGCCCTGCTCGCGGCCTATCACTCGCGCGCCGAGAACCCGGGCGCCCACGACGTGCTGCTGAAGGCAGCCGAGGCCGTCGGGCTGGATGTCGAACGGGCCCGCGAAGTCATTGCCTCCGACGAGTTCGCAGCCGACGTGCGTGCCGCCGAACGGCACTGGCAGCAGCTGGGCATCAGCTCGGTGCCGGCGGTCGTGATCGACGACCGCCATCTCATCTCCGGCGGCCAGCCGCCCGAGGTCTTCGAGGAAGCGCTGCGCCGCATCGCCGCCGAAGGCTGAGGCGCCGTTCACATTCGAACACGGGGCCGGGCGGCGCCGGGATAGAGTGCGCGCTCGCCGCCACCCGACCGATCGCGCCATGAAACATCCCCTGCTCCTTCTCGCCGCCTCCCTCGCTGCCACGCCGCTGCTCGCATCGGCCGCCAACATGGTCAAGGTCGGCGACACCGGCGCCGTCCAGGTCTACGTCGACAAGGATTCGATCCGCCGCACCGGTACGCAGGCACGCGCGTCGCTCGAATGGCGCTGGTCGAAGCCGACCGCGTTGGCCGACAACCCCGAGAAGTCGTATCGCATGGAGCGCCAGGTCCAGATCGCCAACTGCGACAACCGCAGCTACGCCGTGGCCGAAGGCACGCAGTACGCAGACGACCGCGGCATCGATCCCGTCGCGAGCTACAAGAACGACGAGTCGACGCTGCCCTTCACCGTGGCGCCGCCGCGCACCATCCGCGACGCCGTCGTCGTCTATGTCTGCGCCTTCGTGCCTCCGGCCAAGAAGCCGTAGTCCGACCCGCCCCCACCACCCTTCCCATCGAGGCCGCCGTGTTCGTCGCCATCGCTGCTGTTCTCTTTCTCGCCGGCCTGCTGTTCGCGGTATCGGCATTCGGCGCCCTCCTGAAAGCGCGCCTGATCCGCTTCACGGTGCGAGCGCTGATGGCCCTGCTGCTGCTCGGTATCGGCGGCGTGCTGGGCGTCGTCGCGCTCGGCGTCAAGGGCCTGCAGGGGCTGACGAACGAGGCGACGGCGGCACGCATCAAGGTCGTGCCAACCGGGCCGCAGCACTACCAGGCGACGGTGACTTTCGCCGACGGCCGCAGCGAGGAGTTCGAGCTCGCTGGCGACGACATCTACGTCGACGCCCACATCGTCAAGTGGACGCCGCTCGCCAACCAGCTCGGCCTCGATACCGCCTACCGGCTCGACCGCATCTCGGGCCGCTACCGCTCCATCGAGCAGGAAGCGACCGCCCGCCGCACCATCTATTCGCTGGCACCGCCGGCGGCGATCGACCTCGTGGCGCTGAGCCAGCGCCTGCCGCTCGGCATGTTCTTCGACGCCGAATACGGATCGGCGACCTACGTGCCGGTGGTCCAGCCGGCCGAACTCGAGCTGAAGGTGTCGACGACCGGGCTGCTGATGCGCCCGGTTCCGTCCACCGCACCCGCCACCAAGTAGACAAGGAAGCGGCCATGCAGGGCACTCTCGAGCAACTCCTCGGCAAGGGCGCCGACACCGCCACGGCCCTGATGGCGCCCGGCCGGCCGCCGCTCACCTTCGCCGCCCTGCGCGAGCTTGCCAGCGGCACGATCGCAGCGCTCAACACCGCCGGCGCCGGCCGCAACGACCGCGTCGCCATCGTCCTCGACAACGGCCCCGAGATGGCGGCGTGCTTCCTGTGCTGCGCGGCCGGCACCGCGAGCGCGCCACTGAATCCGGCCTACCGCGCCGACGAGTTCGAGTTCTACCTGACCGACCTGAAGGCCAAGCTGCTGATCGTCGAGCGCACGAGCACGTCGCCGGCGATCGCCGTGGCCGAGCGGCTCGGCGTGCGGATCGTCGATCTCGTCGTGCCCGAAGGCGCGCCCGCGGGCAGCTTCCGGCTCGAGCCGCG
>JBDTCA010000209.1:0-4014 GCA_039923815.1 Caldimonas sp.
TCACCGACCTCGACGGCAGCGCCCTGACGACGCAGATCGCGACCTCGATGGCCGCCGACCCGGCGCTCGAGCTGAGGGTGGTCGCCGAGACAGACGGCGTCGCGGCCGTGCGCGCCGGCAAGGTCCGAGCCGCCATCGTCATGCCGAAGGGCTTCGGCGAGGCGACGACGCAAGCGCTGGCGCGCGGCGGTGCCAAGCCGGTGGTGCAGGTGCAATACGACCCCTCGCAAGCGGCCGGCATGGCGATCGTGCGCGGCCTGTTCGCGCAGCACGTGATGGAGTCGATCGGCAGCGCGGCGGGCCTGGGCAGTGGCCGCAGCGGTTCGGCCCGCGGGGCCGAGGGCGGTGGCTTCTCGCTGCCCTTTCGCACCGAGGCCACGGCGGCGCTGGCCGCCGGCGGCGGCGCGCCGGCCAGGTACAACAGCTATTCGCACTCGTTCGCCGGCATGAGCGTGCAGTTCATCCTCTTCATGGGCATCGACATCGGCATCGGCGTGCTGCTGGCACGCCGCCTCGGCCTCTGGAAGCGGCTGCGAGCCGCGCCGCTCGGCCGGGCCACGCTGCTCGGCAGCACGATCGTCAGCGGCGCCCTCATCGCGCTCGTGATCCTGGCCATCGTCTACGCGGCGGCGATGGCGGTCTTCGGCGTCCGCATCGAGGGCAGCGTGGCCGGCTTCATCGGGGTCGCCGTCGCCTTCGGCCTGCTGACGTCGAGCTTCGGCCTGCTCATCGCCGCCCTCGGAAAGACGCCCGAAGCAACGCGCGGTCTGGCCATCTTCGTGACGCTGGTGATGGTGATGCTCGGCGGCGCATGGGTGCCGTCGTTCATCTTCCCCGCCTGGCTGCAGACGGCCTCGCTCGCGGTGCCGACGCGCTGGGCCGTCGACGGCTTCGACGCCATGACCTGGCGCGGCCTCGGCATCGGCGCAGCAGCGGGGCCGATCGGCGTGATGCTCGCCTTCGCCGTCGCGTTCGCGGCGCTGGCCATCTGGCGGTTCGACTGGGAAGAGCCGCGCGCCTGACGCGCCGTGGCGGCAGCGCGGATACTCCCCCGAATGGTCGATGCCGCGCTCCGAACCCTCCATGTCGCCAGCGATGCGCCGCGCACCTTGCGCCACGGCTGGAAGAGCGTGCTTCTGGTCTGCAAGGCTTGCGAGAAGCGCGGCAAGGGGCCGAAGAAGATCACCGCCCGGCAGGTCGCGAAAGAGCTCGGCCGGGCCTGCCGCGACGCGGCGGTGCCTCGTTCGCGCGTGATGCTGACGACCTGCATGGGCGCCTGCCCGAAGAAGGCCTTCACGGTCGCCGCCTCGGCGCCCTCCGGGCAGATCACGCTGATCGCCTTCAAGCGCGGCGACGATGCCGCTGCGGCCGTCGCCTCCCTGTTTCCGGCCGACCCGGCCTAGCGGCCCTCCTCGCTTGGCAAAAGCTGCTCGGATGTTGGGCTCAAGATTGTTGACAATAGGCAATTCGGACGCGGCAGCCGTCTCATCGGCGTCTCTGCCGAACGCCCTCTGCCGGTAACCACGGGAGCACGAGCATGAATGCCAGGGAATTGCGCCGCGAGGCGATGCGCATCGGCGGCGAACAGGTCCACCGCGACCGCGTCATCGAGGTCTTCAACCCCTACACCGAGAAGTTGATCGGCACGGTGCCGAAGGCGAGCCTGGAAGACATCCGGCGCGCGTTCGCCATCGCGAAAGCGTTCAAGTCGAAGCTGACGCGCTTCGATCGTGCCGCCGTGCTGAACAAGGCGGCCGCGATCGTGCGCAGCCGCACGGCCGAGCTCTCGGATCTCATCACCGCCGAGAGCGGCCTCTGCAAGAAGGATTCGCTGTACGAGATCGGCCGCGTCAGCGACGTGCTGCTGTTCGGCGCCGGCGAGTGCTTGAAGGACGACGGCCAGATCTTCTCGTGCGACCTGACGCCGCACGGCAAGAAGCGACGCGTCTACACGCAGCGCGATCCGATGCTCGGCGTCATCAGCGCGATCACGCCGTTCAACCACCCGATGAACCAGGTGGCGCACAAGGTCGTGCCGGCGATCGTCACCAACAACCGGATGGTGCTCAAGCCCTCCGAGAAGGTGCCGTTCTCGGCCATCGTGCTGGCCGACATCCTGTATGAAGCCGGCCTGCCGCCGGAGATGGTCCAGGTGGTCACCGGTGA
Source organism: Caldimonas sp. (assembly GCA_039923815.1). GTDB lineage: Bacteria > Pseudomonadota > Gammaproteobacteria > Burkholderiales > Burkholderiaceae_C > Schlegelella_A. The sequence continues at coordinate 2,167 of JBDTCA010000209.1, forward strand.
CCCGAAGGAGATCGCCGACGAGCTCATCACCAACGAGAACGTCGATCTCGTCACCTTCACAGGCGGCGTCGCCATCGGCAAGTACATCGCCTCGAAGATCGGCTACCGCCGCATGGTGCTCGAGCTCGGCGGCAACGACCCGATCATCGTCATGGAAGACGCCGACCTCGAAGAAGCGGCGACCCTGGCCGCCGCTGGCTCGTACAAGAACTCCGGCCAGCGCTGCACCGCCGTCAAACGCATGCTGGTGCAGCGGTCGGTGGCGGACCGCTTTGTCGAGCTCCTCGTCGCCAAGACCCGGGCCTGGACCTACGGCGACCCGATGGACGCCAGCCTGGACATGGGCACCGTCGTCGACGAGGCGGCTGCGCGCTACTGCGAAGACAAGGTCAACGAGGCGGTCTCGCTCGGCGCCAAGGTACTCGTGGGCAACGTGCGACGCGGTGCCCTGTATTCGCCGACCGTCGTCGACCACGTCACGCAGGAGATGCCGCTGGCGCTGCAGGAGACCTTCGGCCCGGTCTCGCCCGTGATCCGCTTCGACACCATCGACGACGCCATCCGCCTCTCCAACTCGACGGCGTTCGGCCTGTCGTCGGCGGTGTGCACGAACCGGCTCGACTACATCTCGCGCTTCGTCGCCGAGCTCGAGGTCGGCTCGGTCAACGTCCGTGAGGTGCCGGGCTACCGGCTGGAGCTGACGCCGTTCGGCGGCATCAAGGATTCGGGTCTGGGCTACAAGGAAGGCGTGCAGGAAGCCGTCAAGAGCTTCACCAACATCAAGACCTACTCGTTGCCCTGGGTCTGACGCCGGGGCACCCTCGCAGGGTGAGGCCGAGGCCGCCCGCGCCCGGGTGAACCGTCTACTCGAACTCGACCAGCTCGACGCCCTCGCCCACCTGGTCGCCCGCGGCGTAGCGGAAAGATTTCACCGTGCCGGCGTGCGGAGCGCTGATCGTGTGCTCCATCTTCATCGCCTCGAGCACCAGCAGCGGCGTGCCCTTGTCGACCTTGGCGCCGGCCGCGGCGAGCAGCGCGATGACCTTGCCCGGCATCGGCGAGACGAGGCCGGAGCCTTCTTCCTCTCGCTCGCCACCGGCGGCCTGCAGCGGATCGAGGTAGGCCAGAACGAACGAGCGGCCGCCGAGGAAGACCGTGCGGCGATCGCCCTGCGCGACCACCGTGGCGGCGACCCGGCGCTCGCCGAGCGTGGCGTTGATCGAGCCGTCGCCGTGCAGATGGGCGGAGGCCACGAGCTCGCTGCCGCCGTCGATCACGAGGCGCCAGCGGCCGCCTTCGAGCCATGTCGCCGCGATCTCGCGCGTGCGCTCGGCATGGCGAAAGCGCAGGTGCTGGGCGGCGCGACCATTGAGTCGCCAGCCGTCGCGCATCGCCCAGGGAGAGTGCGCGTCGCTGGCGGCCGCGCCGACGGCCGCGGCGGCATGCGCGAGCGCAGCCAGCGCCGCGATGCACCAGACGTCGTCGTGCGCCTCGGCCGGCGCCGGAAACAAGGCGTCGTGCTCGCGCTCGATGAGCGCCGTGTCGAGATCGGCATCCGCGAAGGAACGGCTGGCGACGAGGCGGCCGAGGAACTCGACGTTGTTGGCGACGCCGACGATCCGGTAGTGCGCCAGCGCCTCGCGCATGCGCACCAGCGCAGCCGTCCGATCGTGATCGTGGACGATGAGCTTGGCGATCATCGGGTCGTAGAACGGCGTGATCGAGTCGCCTTCCTCCACGCCGGTGTCGACCCTGACGTGCGCCGACGCATGCGGCGGTGCCAGGTGCACCAGCTTGCCGGTCGAGGGCAGGAAGCCGCGGAGGGGGTCTTCGGCGTAGATCCGCGCC
>JBDTCA010000210.1:0-4200 GCA_039923815.1 Caldimonas sp.
CACACCGAGCTCAAGGGCCAGGGCGACTTCAACCCGCCGCTGCAACCCGGCCAGGACAGCGAAGGCTCGGACAGCGCGGGCTGGAGCCGCGCCGGTCGCAACATCCACTTCGGCGTACGCGAGCACGCGATGGGAGCCATCGTCAACGGGCTCGCGGCGCACGGCGGATTCATCCCCTACGGCTCGACCTTCCTCATCTTCTCGGACTACATGCGGCCGCCGATCCGGCTCGCGGCGCTGATGGGCCTGCACGTGGTCCACGTGTTCACCCACGACAGTCTCGCGCTCGGCGAGGACGGCCCCACTCACCAGCCCGTCGAGCAGCTCGCGAGCCTGCGGGCGATCCCGAACCTCACCCTCCTGCGGCCAGCCGATGCGAACGAGACGGCCGTGGCCTGGAGGATCGCCGCCGAGACCCGCGGTCGACCCGTGCTCCTGGCGTTGACGCGGCAGGGCCTTCCCACCCTCGATCGCAACCTCTATGCGAGCGCCGAGGGGACGCGCCGCGGCGCCTACGTGCTCAGAGATCTCGGTACCGGCACGCCGGCGCTGATCCTGATCGCCAGCGGCTCGGAGGTGGGTTTGATCCTGGCGGCTGCCGACACACTGCAAGAAGGCGGCGTCTCGGTCCGCTGTGTGTCGATGCCGAGCTGGGACCTGTTCGAGGCCCAGCCGCAAAGTTACCGCGACCAGGTGCTGCCGCCCCAAGTGACGGCACGGCTCGCGGTCGAGCTCGGCGTCGAGCAGGGCTGGAGCCGCTATGTGGGCGACCGCGGTCACACGTTGTCGGTCGACCGCTTCGGCGCTTCGGCGCCGGCCGACGTCCTCATGGCGCACTACGGCTTCACTGTCGCCAACGTCGTCGCCGAGGCCCGCAAGCTGCTGTCCGCCCGCACTCGATGAAGGCGAACGCCGACGACGTCGCGCTCCTGCGCCAGCTTCAGAAGAACTCGTTCGGCTATTTCGTTCACGAGGTCAACCGCAAGAACGGCCTCGTCCTCGACAAGACCGAGGAAGACTGGCCGGCGAGCATCGCCGCAGTCGGCATGGCGCTGACGGCTTACCCCGTCGGCGTGGAACGTCAACTCATGACGCGTGCCGATGCCGTCGAACGGACCCTCACGACCCTGCGTTTCTTCGCCGGGAGCGAGCAGGGCACGGACATGGACGCGACCGGATATCGCGGCTTCTACTACCACTTCCTGCACATGCAGAGCGGCCGGCGCGCCTGGAAGAGCGAGCTCTCCAGCATCGACACGGCCATCTTCATCGCCGGCGCGCTTGCCGCTGCGGAGTACTTCGACGCGGACACCGACGACGAATCGGAGATCAGATCGCTCGCGAAGATGCTCTATGAGCGCATCGAGTGGGACTGGATGCTGCACGGCGGCGCCACGCTCTGCCACGGCTGGCGACCGGAAGCCGATGCCGGGTTCCTGCGCTACCGCTGGGAAGGCTACGACGAAGCCTTGATCCTCTACCTGCTCGCACTCGGCTCGCCGACCCATTCGATCCCTGCATCGTGCTACGAGGCCTGGTGCAGCACCTATGAATGGAAGGAGGTCTACGGCATCGCCTATCTCTATGCGGGCCCCCTGTTCATTCACCAGATGTCGCACATCTGGGGCGACTTCCGGGGTATCGCCGACGCCTACATGCGCGAGAAGAACAGCGACTACTTCGAGAACAGCCGGCGCGCGACGATGGTCCAGCAGGAATACGGAGCCACCAACCCTCTCGGCCTCGAACACCGCAGCGAGCTGTGCTGGGGCTTGTCGGCGAGCGACGGGCCCGGGCCGGCAACGAAGAAGATCGCCGGCGTCGAGCGCGTCTTCTTCGACTATCTCGCGCGCGGTGCGCCTTATGGCCCCGACGACGGCACGCTGGCGCCGTGGGCGGTCGTCGCCTCGCTGCCGTTCGCGCCCGAGGTCGTGCTGCCGACCGTGCGGAGCTTCAAGAAATTGAAGGTCCAGGTCGACAACCCCTATGGTTTCAAGGCCTCGATCAACCCGCTCTTTCACGAACGAACCAACGACGACGGCGTCGGCTGGGTCTCGCGCTTTCACTTCGGGATCAACGAAGGTCCGACAGTGCTGATGATCGAGAACTACCGCAGCGGCCTGATCTGGACGCTGATGCGCCGCTGCGCACCCCTGGTGGCGGGCCTGCGCGCGGCAGGGTTCAGTGGCGGCTGGCTCGACGCACCGGCACCCGGCACGCCTTGACGACGTCGCCCGCAGGCGCAGCCCGAAGGACCGTCACGCGCTCTCCCCAGCCGCTTCCGGGTCGAGCCCGAGAACCCGACAGACCGACCGGGCGATCATCCATTCCTCGTCTGTTCGCATGACCCGCACGGTGACCCGGCTCGACGCCGTCGAGATCACCGCAGCATGCTCGACGTTGCGCGCCGCATCGATCTCGATGCCGAGAAAACCCAGTCCTTCGCATGCGCGCGCCCGCACCTGCGCGGCGTGTTCGCCGATGCCGCCCGAAAAGACCAGCGTATCGAGTCCACCCAGGGCCGCCGCGTAGGCGCCAACGCATTTCTTGGCCTGGTAGCAGAACAGGGCCACGGCCTCGGCGGCGCGGATGTCGCCGCCTTCCCTGTCGAGCAGGTCGCGCATGTCGGCGCTGGTTCCCGACATGCCCAGCAGCCCCGACGCATGGTTGACCATGTCGTCGAACTGGAACATGTCCATGTGCTCCAGGCGTGCCAGGTACGCAGCCAGGCCCGGATCGAGGTCGCCGGATCGCGTGCCCATGGGCAGGCCGGCGCAGGGTGTGAAGCCCATGCTCGTGTCGATGCTGAGCCCCCCGTGGACCGCAGCCATGCTCGCCCCATTGCCCAGGTGGGCCAGAACGACTCTCCCATGCGCTGCGGACGTGCCGGCCACGCGTTCGAGTTCCTCGATCAGGAAGGCGTAGGAAATCCCGTGGAAGCCGTAGCGCTGCACGCCCATGGCGTCGAACTTGCGCGGGATCGGCAGCAGCCTGGCCACGCGAGGCATGCTGCGGTGAAAGGCGGTGTCGAAGCAGGCGACCTGCCGAAGCGCTGGCAGGCGCTGGCGAAACGCTTCGATCAAGGCGATCTCGCCCGGAAGGTGGTCGGGGTCGCAGGGCTGGATGCGGCGCAGGTCGTCGAGCAGCCCATCGGTGATCACTTCCGGCTCGACATGGCTCATGCCGTGGACGACGCGATGGCCGACCGCCGCCAGTTCCGCCAGCGCAGTGTCGTGGCCCATGCCCTCGGCGCTGCCCAACCAGTCGATCAGCGACGCGACGGCCGAGGGATAGTCCGCCGCCGCAATGTCGCGCTCGCCGGATCGGTCCCCGACATGATGTTTGAACCTCAGACGAGCGTGGCCCTGGCCGATGCGGTCGATCTGGCCTCCGAGCCGGCGTTCGAGCGTCTTGCCCGCTTCATACAGCGCGAACTTGATGCTCGACGAGCCGCCATTGAGACTCAGGACGGAGCGGCTGGTCACTGCTCGATCGATGCTCGTACTGCACCGCCCATCTTGCGATGCAGGCGTTGCCACCAACGTGGCCGAGGCCCGGACTTCTCGGCCACCGCCGCGCGACCTGGCAATGAGTCGTCAACGCGGCTCGCGACTGGTGCGAGCGGCTCCCGGAACTCTGAACAATCGCTCGATGTGCGAAACGGACTCATCCTTGCCTCCTGAAAGTCAGACGGACGTCACTGTCCACGAGGCGGACACGGGCGTCTGTTCGTTGCCGCACTCTGTCAGCGAGCGGCCTCGAGCGTCCGAACTTTGGCGATCAGGCTGAGCTTGTCGCTCAGGGTCGCGGCCGAGAGTTCGCCGAGCCGTACCGAAACGAGGCTGCCGTCCGCCTGGAAGAACATCGTCGTCGGGTAGCCCTTCTGCTGGAAAGCCGCGCTGGCCGCGCGCTTGTCGTCGAGCAGCACGTTGTCGAGCGGGAGCCCGTGCAGCTTCAGCCAGGCACTGACCTGGGCTCGGCTTTCGCCCTGGTTGAGAAACACGAAGTTGACATCAGGGCGTTGCGCCTGGGCCTGCTGGAGCATGGGCATCTCGCGGACGCAGGGCGGACACCAGGTCGCCCAAAGATTGACGACGGTCGGCTTGCCGACGAACGCATCGAGTTGGCGACTCGGACCCTCGAGCGTCGTGAAGGCGAGCGAGGGCAGCTTCTGCTGCGTGTCTGCACTGAACGAAAGCA
>JBDTCA010000211.1:0-5207 GCA_039923815.1 Caldimonas sp.
ATCTTCTCGTTGACGACGACGAACTGTTCGGGTGTGATCGTGCCGGCGAGCAGGGCCTTCAGGCCGTACTGGACGCCGACGTTGTCGTTCGTCGAGAGCGCGCGCAGGCTGCTGCCGCCAGGCAGGCCGGTCGTCGAACCCCAGACCGCCGTCGCCAGATCGGGGTCACCGCAGCGAGTGCCCGTCGGGTTGGTCACCGGGTCGTAGACCAGGGCTGCCGGCAGGTTGCAGTTGTTCTTGACGGGACCAAAGGGGGCGATGGCTCCGGTCGTCGGGTTGACGACTGCGCTGAGGACATAGTTACCCGGCTTGTTGTTCGAGCCGAAGGCGTTGTTCCAGCCCTGGCAGCCGGTCTGGTCGCGATGGCCCTCGATGGCAGCCTTCTTCGCGTTGATCTCGGCCTGGGTCAGGCCGGCCGTGGCTGCTGCCCACTCGGGCTTGACGTAGAGATTGACGAGCAGCACGCAATCCGAAACCTCGATGCCGGTGGTGATCGAGTCCGGGTAGTCGCAGCTCGGCTGGATGCCGTCGAGCAGACCCGGGTAGGTCGACGCCACCGTGTTCTGGTTGATCGAGCCGCCCGAGCAGCCGTTGGCCGTCGTGTACCTGATCTCGCCGTAGTGATCGACGATGTGTTCCTTCATCATCATCGTGGTCTCGGCGACGAGGATGCGGTTGGAGTTGTAGAGCGAGTCGGTGAGGCTGTGGTCGACGGTCATGAAACCGAGACGGAGCGCAGTGTCGTCGTTGATGCCGGTGATGCCGCCGACAGCCCAGTTCTGCTCGCTGCGGAATTGCTGGCGAGGCTGGCCGGTCGAGGCACCGTACGAATAGAGCACCTTGCCGTTCCATTGCGGTTGCGGCGTCGTGGCTGTCCACGCAGGCTTCGTCGGGTCGAACAACACGGCGACGTCATAGATGCCGCGGTTCACGGTGCCACGCTCGACACGCACGATGTAGGGCAGCGTCAGCCCCGTCGTGGTGGTCGTGGATGCGACCGACGCCGGCGGCGTGGTGCCAGCCACGTAGGGCTGGAAGCACGAGCTGGCCGGCGTGGCCGGCGCCGGCACGGCGATGGTCGGCGTCGGGTCGGGGAGCACGAACGAGCAGCCGCCGTCGACGCCGCCGTTGAGCGATACCGGCGTCGTCGTCCGGTACCAGAGCTTGTATTCGGTGGCGATGTTGCACTGCGCATCGGTGGCGGTGGTCGACAGGCCGCTCGCGTTCGAAGCCGGTGTGGTGCCCACGGCGGCAACGGGAACAGGCGTGGCGCAGATCCAGGGACCGGTCTGTGTCTTCAGCAGGACCGGTCCGCCGATCGGGTGGTTGGTGATGACGAGGCGGGCCCCGGCGAAGGTGCGGTCGGTCGAGGTGGCGTTGATGGTGTTGGCGCCGTCCGCCAGTCCGGTGACGATGCCGACGATGCGGCCGTCGGCCCTGACGGCGAACTGCGAGGTGATGTCGGTGCCGTCTCGATCGACCTTCAGGCTGGCTGCCGACACGGTGGCCGGCACCTTCACTTCGACGAGCGCCGAGCCGCCGCTGACCAGATCGGCACGGTTCGAGAGCGTGGTCAGGGTGGTGCCAGCCACGGGCCCCGGAGTGTTGTTGTCGTCGTGGCCGCCGCAGGCAGCGAGGGCAAGCGAAAAGAGGGCGGCAGCGAACGCCGCCGGGACCGGGCGCGGGATTCTCAAGGTATGTCTCCTGTGCGCCCCGGTCGATGCCGCGAGATCGCTTTCGTGTCGTGAGCGGCACCGACCGGTGTCGCTGAACGGGCCAGACTAGCCCTGGCGGCGACGGCTGCACATAGGGCATGTCACCAGAGTCGTGAGCACGCCGCTTGCCGCGCGCCGCCCAGCCGTGAGTGCCGGTGAGCGCCGCTAAACTGAGTTCAGCCAGGATCCTGGCTGGCCCTCACTTCTCACGGACATCACGTTGCACGAACCCGACCCTTCCTCGCTGCCCGCGCGCTTCGCCTCGATCGACGAGCTCGACGAGTTCCTGACCCGACCGAGTCGCGCTCTCGTCGACGCACTGGCAGCGGTCGACGGCGACCTGATGATCCTCGGCGTCGGCGGCAAGATGGGGCCGACGCTGGCTCGCCTTGCCAAGCGCGCCGCGCCGGGCAAGCGCGTGATCGGCGCCGCCCGTTTCAGCGACGCGGCGGTGAAGACCGCCCTCGAAGCGCATGGCGTCGAGACGATCGCCTGCGACCTGCTCGAGCGCGCCGCCATCGAGGCCTTGCCCGATGTCGCCAACGTCATCTTCGCGGCCGGCCACAAGTTCGGCGCCAGTGGCAACCCGGCGCTGACCTGGGCCATGAACACGCACGTTCCTGCCCTTGTCGCCGAGCGCTACAGGGCCTCGCGAATCGTCGCCTTCTCGACCGGCAACGTCTATGCGCTCTCGAAGGTGGGCGGCCCGGGCGCCACCGAAGCGACGGCACCGGCGCCGGTCGGCGACTACGCGCAGTCGTGCCTCGGCCGAGAGCGCATGTTCGAGTACTTCTCGGGCAGGTTCGGCACCGCGGGCCGCATCGTCCGCCTCAACTATGCGATCGACATGCGCTACGGCGTGCTCGTCGACATCGCCGCCAAGATCGCCCGCGGCGACGCCGTCGACGTGACGATGGGCCACGTCAACGTCATCTGGCAGGGCGATGCCAACGCCCAGGTGCTGGGCGCGCTCGCCCACTGCACCACGCCCACGACGCCGATCAACTGCACCGGCACCGAGACGGTCGCGGTGCGCTGGGCGGCGGCCGAACTGGCTCGTCGCATGGGCCGCGAGGTCCGCATCACCGGCCACGAGGCCGAGACGGCGCTGCTCTCCGACACCACGCAGGCGCGGGCGCTGTTCGGCGAGCCGGTGGTGCCGCTCGCGCGGATGCTCGACTGGGTCGCCGACTGGGTCGGGGCCGGCGGTGCCAGCTTCAACAAGCCGACCAAGTTCGAGGTCCGCGATGGCACCTTCTGAATCGGCTGGCGAGACCGCCGCGCTCGAGCGCCTGACGCTCGAAGACGTCGAAGGTGGCCTGGCGCTTTCCGGCGCCGTCGGCTGGAATCAGACCGCCGACGACTGGGCCTTCTTCATCGGCCACGGCCACACCGTCGGCTGCCGCGACGGCACCGGCCGGCTCGTTGCCACCGCGTCGGCACTGCCGCAGGGTGACCGCTGCGGCTGGCTCTCGATGGTGCTGGTCGACGTCGATCATCGCCATCGCGGCCTGGCGACGACGCTGGTCGACGACGGCGTCGCCTGGCTCGCGCAGCGAGGTCGCGTCGCCGTGCTCGATGCCACGCCCGAAGGCGAGCCCGTCTATCGCCGCAGCGGCTTCGTCGGCGGCTTCGGCTTCACGCGCTGGCAGGGCGAGGGCGGCGGCCTGTCCGCCACGCCCGAAGCGCCGGCCACGGTCGGCGCCGTCACGGATGCCCGCGACCACGCCGACATCCTCGCCCTCGACGCGGCGGCCACCGGCCTCGACCGCGGCGAACTGCTGCGTGACTTCCTTTCCCGGCCGACGACGCGCGCCTGGCTCGCCGCCGACCGCAGCGGCTTCGTGATTTCGCGCGCCGGCCGCCGTGCCGGCCAGATCGGACCCCTGGCAGCCGCCGACGAGACGGACGCGCTCGCCCTGCTCGATGCCGCGCTCGCGGCCCATGGAGGCGCGGTCTTCATCGACGTGCCCGATCACTGCGGTGGCGTCGTCGCCGCGCTGGCGCAGCGCGGCTTCACGCGGCAGCGGCCGTTCACGCGCATGGCGAGCGCCGCCGGGCCGGTGCTGGCTGCGCCGGCGCGGTCTTACGCCCTGGCCGGCCCGGAGTTCGGATGAACACCGACATGCTGCGGGCGCGCCTCTTCGAAGGCCTCGCCATCCCCGCCCATCCGCTCGCGCTCGACTCGAGCCGCCACCTCGATCGATGCCGCCAGCGCGGTCTGTCCCGCTACTACCTCGATGCTGGAGCCGGCGGCCTTGCCGTCGGCGTCCACACCACGCAATTCGCGATCCGCGAGGCCGGCCTCTTCGAGGACGTGCTGCGGATTGCCGCCGACACCGCGCGCGACTGGCCGCGGCTCGGCGCCGCCGCCGATGCGCCGGCGCCGCTGCTCGTCGCCGGCGCCTGCGGCCTGACCACACAGGCGGTTGCCGAAGCACGGCTGGCGCGTGGCCTCGGCTACGACGCCGTGCTGCTCAGTCTGGCGGCGCTGAAGGGCGCCGGCGAAAGTGCGCTGATCGCCCACTGCGAAGCGGTTGCGCGCGAGATGCCGCTGATCGGGTTCTACCTGCAGCCCGCGGTCGGCGGTCTCGACCTCGGTACCGCCTTCTGGGCCCGCTTCGCCGCGATCGAGAACGTCGTCGCCATCAAGGTGGCGCCATTCAATCGCTACCGCACCCTCGACGTCGTCCGCGGCCTGGTCGCCGCAGGTGCCGAGGAGCGCGTTGCCCTCTACACCGGCAATGACGACCACATCGTGCTCGACCTCGTGACGCCGTTCGTGGCGATGCGCGGCGGCGAGAGGGTGACGGCGCGCTTTCGCGGCGGCCTGCTCGGCCACTGGTCGGTGTGGACGCACGCTGCAGTGGCGATGCTCGAACGCTGCAAGGCGGCGGTGCGCGACGCCGAACAGGGCGGCACACCGATCCCGAGCGATCTGCTCGCGCTCGACAGCCGCGTCACCGACTGCAACAGCGCCTTCTTCGACGTCGCGCACCAGTTCCAGGGCTGCATCGCCGGCTGTCACGAAGTGCTGCGCGCGCAAGGCCTGCTCGAAGGCCTGTGGTGCCTCGATGCGGGCGAGGGCCTGAGCGAAGGGCAGCGCGGCGAGATCGACCGTGTCCGCGCCGAGCACGCCGATCTCGCCGACGACGCCTTCGTCGCCGCGAACCTCGAGCGCTGGCTCGAATGACGACACCGCAGACATGACCGCCCCGGCGAATATCCCCAGGATCAAGGTGCTCGGCGTCGAGGCGTTCGAGCACCCGTTCAAGCTGCGCATGCCGTTCCGTTTCGGCGTCGTCACCGTTACCGAGAGCATCCAGGTCTTCCTGCGCGTGCACGTGCGTCTCGACGACGGCCGTGAAGGCTTCGGCTATGCCGCCGAGATGCTGGCGGCGAAATGGTTCGACAAGAACCCGGCCCTGACCGACGCCCAGAACCAGCACCAGCTCCGCAAGTCGATCGAGATCGCGGCCGAGGCTTACCGGG
>JBDTCA010000212.1:0-4373 GCA_039923815.1 Caldimonas sp.
CATCGGCTGGCGGCCGCGGCGCTGGTCTGCAGGGGCTTGTCTGGCACTGCGATCTTCTTGAGCACGCGCTCGATGATCCTGTTGGCGTCCCAGCCTTCGGCCAGCGCCTCGTACGACAGCACCAGCCTATGCCGCAGCACGTCGCCGACGAGGCCGGTCATGTCTTCCGGCAAGGCATAGCTGCGGCCACGCATGAAGGCCAGCGCGCGCGCACCCTCGATGAGGCCGATGGTGGCGCGCGGGCTGGCGCCGAAGGTCAGGTACTTGGCGAGCTCGGGCAATTCATAGCGCTCCGGCCGGCGCGTCGCGCTGACGAGCTTGACGGCGTACTGGATCAACGACGGATCGACATACACCTTGCGGCATTCCTGCTGCAGTTCGAGCAGCTGGCCCATGCTCGCGATCGGGGTCATCGTCGGCGCCGGTCCGGTGACGCGCTGGGCGATCACGAACTCCTCTTCCTCGTTCGGGTAGTCGACCAGCACCTTCATCATGAAGCGGTCGACCTGCGCCTCGGGCAGCGGATAGGTGCCTTCGGTCTCGATCGGGTTCTGTGTCGCCATCACCAGGAACGGCTCCGGCACCTTGTGGGTCTCGCCGGCGATCGTGACCTGGCGCTCCTGCATCACCTCGAGGAGCGCGCTCTGCACCTTGGCCGGCGCGCGGTTGATCTCGTCGGCCAGCAGCAGGTGCGTGAACACGGGCCCGAGCGAGGTCGAGAACTCGCCGGTGCGCGGATTGAAGATGCGCGTGCCGACGAGATCGGCCGGCACCAGGTCGGGCGTGAACTGGATGCGCTTGAAGGTGCCCCGCAGCGTCTGCGCCAGCGTCTTGACGGTGAGCGTCTTGGCCAGGCCCGGAACGCCTTCGACGAGCAGGTGGCCGTTGGCGAGCACCGCAACCATCACGCGCTCGAGAAAATGGTCCTGCCCGACGACGACGCGCTTGACTTCGTAGAGCACGCGCTCCATCAGCGTCGCGGCTTCGGCGGAGGCGGTAGCGGTGTCGGTCATTGCGGGCTTCGGGTGAGTGATCAGAACGGCGGCATGCCCGCGGCGGCGGCGGCGTTCTCGATCGGGACGGCGAAGCCGATGCCGATGAAGACACGCTGCCGGTTCGGATTGAGGATGGCGGTGACGATGCCGACGACCTCACCGTCCATCGTCACCAGCGGCCCGCCCGAGTTGCCGGGGTTGGCGGCCGCGTCGAACTGGATCAGGTTGGTGAGCATCTGCTGGCCGTCGGGCGAGCGGAACTGCCGCTTCAGGCCGGAGACGATGCCGGACGATGCAGAGGGTCCGATGCCGAAGGGAAAGCCGACGGCGATGACCTGGTCGCCGGAGGAAAGGTCGGCCGTCGATCGCATCGTGGCGGCCTCGAGGTCGTCGGGGATGGTCCTGGCTCGTAGCACGGCGAGATCGTTCTCGGGCTGGGTGTTGATGATGACCGCTTCCGATTCGGAGCCGTCGAAGAAGCTGACCTTGATCTTCCTGGCGCCGGCGACGACGTGCAGGTTGGTGAGGATGGTGCCGTTGTCGATGATGACGACGCCACTGCCGACGCCGCGCTCGACCTTGCCGTGCTCCTTGTCATCGCTGCCGTCGTCGCCCTCGGTCATGAGCCCGATGACGCGCACGACCGACGGAATGATCGCGTCGTAGGCACGGGCGGCGGGCGAAACCAGGGGCTTGTCCTCGATCGACTGGCGGATGCCGGCGTCGATCTGCTCCATCGTCAGCGGCGGCTTCGGGACGAACGCGGGGTTGAGCCACCAGAAGGCGGCGGCCGACGCGATCAAGGCAAGGACCCAGAGCCGACGCTCGTGACGCAACAGGGCCAGGCCGAGGCGGCCGCGCTGCGTCGATACCGGCGCGAGACGAGCTGCGTCGACGGCTGTGGCGGCGTCTTCGGCTTCGGGCTCGGGCGGGCGCTGCGAGCGGCTGTAGAGCGGAACTCGTTTCATCGTCGCACCGGTATGCAGTCTGTGGGCCGAATGTGCGGGATGACGGTAGCACGCCGTCTTCGACCTGTCTCGGCGGGGCAAAGGGTTCTCGCGCCGCGCCGCGGGCATCATGGCGTCGTGTGGATCGATACCCATTGCCATCTTGACGCCGCCGAGTTCGACGCCGACCGCGACGCCGTCGTCGCGCGGGCACGAGCCGCCGGCGTCGACCAGATCGTGCTGCCGGCCGTCGACGTGGGCAACTTCGACCGGGTCCGCGATCTCGCCCATCGCCACGGGCTGGTGTACGCGCTCGGCATCCACCCGATGTGCACCGACCGCGCACGTGACGCCGACCTCGACACGCTGCGGCGCGCGCTGGCCGAGCACGCCGGCGATGCCCGCCTCGTCGCCGTCGGCGAGATCGGCCTCGACCACTTCATCGCCGGGCTCGATCGCGGGCGCCAGCAGACCTTCTTCACGGCCCAGCTCGAACTCGCCGCCGAGTTCGAGCTGCCTGTTCTTCTCCACGTGCGGCAGGCCGTCGATACCGTGCTTAAGCATCTGCGCTCGATCAAGGTGCCGGGCGGCATCGCCCACGCCTTCAATGGCAGCGAGCAACAGGCCGCGATCTTCATCGGCCTCGGTTTCCGGCTCGGTTTTGGTGGCGCGCTCACCTTCGAGCGGGCGCTGCGCATCCGCCGGGTCGCAGCGGCGGTGCCGCTCGCCGCCATCGTCATGGAGACCGACTCGCCGGACATCGCGCCGCAGTGGCTCTACCGCACGGCGCAGGCGCGGCTGGCCGGCGCGACGATGCGCAACGAATCGGCCGAGTTGCCGGCGATCGGTGCCGCGCTGGCCGGGCTTCGCGGCATCGACGCCGACACGCTCGCTGCCGCCACCACCGACAACGCGCGCACTGGCCTGCCGAAGCTGGCGGTGCTGGCCTCGGACTGGGTGGCACGATGAAAGCGAAGTCCGGCGTGCCTGAGCCCGAAGAGCTGCCCGAAGTGACGATCTCGGAGTCCCGCGGCGTGCGCTACCTGCACCTCGGCACGCCCTGGATCCAGGGCGCCATGCGCATCGACGACCCGCTGGCTCTCGACCTCGAGTACGTGCAGCGGATGATGGCGTGGCTGCTCTTTCGCGCCGAGACCGACGCCGTGATGCCCGATCTGTCGGCGCTTCACGCTGTCCAGCTCGGGCTCGGCGCCGGCGCCATCACGCGCTTTTGCCTGCACCGTCTGGCGATGCGCACGACGGTCGTCGAACTCAACCCGGCGGTGGTGGCCGCGTGTCGCATGTGGTTCCGGTTGCCCGACCGGGTACCGGCGTTCGAAGTGCTGACGATGGACGCCGCGGCCTACGTTGCCGATCCGGCGCGCCGTGGCAGCGTCGACGCACTTTGCGTGGACCTCTACGACCACGACGCTGCCGGCCCGGTGCTCGACAGCGAGGCGTTCTACCGCGGCTGCCACGAGCTGCTCGCCGATGGCGGGCTCATGACCGTGAACCTGTTCGGCCGCGACGGCAGTTTCGAGCGCAGTGGCGAAAGAATGGCGGCGGCCTTCGGCGCGGCATCGATGCGCAGCTTCAAACCGACGCGCGAGGGCAACGCGATCGTGCTGGCGATGAAGCATGTCACGGTCCCCGACGGCCGCGCGCTTGCCCGGCGTGCCGAAAACATTGAAACTCGTTGGCAGCTGCCGGCGCGAAAGTGGCTGCGCATCATGCGTGCCGTGTCGACCCTGACGACCTGACGCCATCCACCCGGCCGACCCATGAAAACAAAGAGCGCCGAGCCCGATCTGTCGAAGCCGCCCGCGGGCTCCGGAGTGCGCCCGACGGCTCGGCCGGTCGATGCGGCGCACACGGTTTCCGGCGCGCCCGCCGCCAACAGTTCGCAGCTGCCGTCGCGGCTGACCACCACCTTCCCGGCCACCGACCTCTCGCTCACCGTCATCCAGAGCGGCAAGCTGACCTGGCGCACGGTGCTGGCCTGGCTGCGTGAAGACAAGATCCTCAGTCCGGAAGACGTCGAGCGAACCGCGCACCGTTTCGCCGGCGGCAACAGTGCCCAGCATCCGTTGGTCCGGATCGGCAGTGCCGGCCTGATGCGCGTCGGCGACGGCAAGCTGCTCGACACCGAGACGCTGACCGAGTGGCTGGCCAAGCGCTTCAAGATGCCGTACCAGCGCATCGACCCGCTCAAGGTCGACGTCGGCCGCGTCGCCGACGTGATGTCGATCAACTACGCCGAGCGTCGCCACGCGCTGCCGCTCAGCGTCGGCGCCACCGAGGTGACGATCGCCACCTGCGAGCCGCTCGACGTCGCCTGGGTGCCGGAGATCGCGGCCCACGTCAAGAAGACGGTGCGGCTGGTCATCGTCAACCCGATCGAGATCGCGCGCTACACGACCGAGTTCTACGC
>JBDTCA010000213.1:0-16843 GCA_039923815.1 Caldimonas sp.
CGCGCGAGCCTGGCGGTGCTGGTGGTGCCGGTCATCACGCTTCCTTGCCGAACAGGCCGGCCGGCCGGATCATGAGCACGATCGCCATGATCACGAAGACGACGATGTTCGACGCCTCCGGATAGAACACCTTGGTCAGGCCCTCGATGATGCCGAGCCCCAGACCCGTGACGATCGAGCCCAGGATCGAGCCCATGCCGCCGATCACGACCACCGCGAAGACGATGATGATCAGGTTCGAACCCATCAGCGGCGTGACCTGGATCACCGGAGCGGCGAGCACACCGGCCAGCGCGGCCAGGCCGGCACCGCCGGCGTAGGTGAGCATCACCATCAGCGGCACGTTGATGCCGAAAGCCTGCACCAGCGCAGGGTTTTCGGTGCCGGCGCGCAACGTGGCGCCGAGGCGCGTGCGCTCGATGACGAACCAGGTGCCGAGGCAGACGGTGAGCGAGGCCACGACGACCCATGCGCGGTAGTTCGGCAGCACCATGAAACCGAGATCCGTGGCGCCCTGCAGGGCGTCGGGGACGGGATACGACTGGCCCGAGACACCGAACTGCTCGCGAAACAGGCCTTCGGCGATGAGCGCCAGGCCGAACGTGAGCAGGAGGCCGTAGATCGGGTCGATCTTGTAGAGGTGGCGCAGCAGCGTGCGCTCGATGACGACGCCGATGGCGCCGACGACGAGCGGCGCGATGACCAGCGAGGCCCAGTAGTTGACGCCGAACTTGTCGAGACCGAACCACGCCACGTACGCGCCCACCATGTAGAGCGCGCCGTGGGCGAAGTTGACGATGCCGAGCAGCCCGAAGATCACTGCCAGGCCGAGACTCAGCATGGCGTAGAACGAGCCGTTGACGAGCCCGAGCAGCAGCTGGCCCAGAAAGGCCTGCAGAGGAATGCCGAAGATTTCCATCAGTGCTGCCGCCCGCGCTCGATCACCGGCCTATTTCCACAGGGCGCACTTCGAATCGGCCTTGCTCGTGAAGGCGTCTTCGCCCTTCGTCGTGGCCACGACGTTGTAGTAGTCCCAGGGCGTCGTCGATTCCTGCGGCGTCTTGACCTGCATCAGGAACATGTCGTGGACCATGCGACCGTCGGGGCGGACGTAGCCGCCCTTGGCGTACATGTCGTTGACCTTCGACTTGCGCATCTGATCCATCGTCTTGTCGCCGTCGTCGCTGTTCACTGCCTTGACCGCGTTGAGATAGAACTGCGTCACCGAGTAGTCGGCCGCCTGCAGCGACGAGGGCATGCGCTTGAACTTCTCGAAGAAGCGCTTGCTCCAGGCGCGTGACTCCGGGCTCTGGTTCCAGTACCAGCTGTCGGTGAGGTAGAGACCTTGCGTTGCCTTCAGGCCGAGCGAGTGGACGTCGTTGATGAACATGAGCAGGCCGGCAAGCTTCATCGTCTTGGTGACGCCGAACTCGTTGGCCGCCTTGATGGCGTTGATGGTGTCGCCGCCCGCGTCGGCCAGCGCCAGGATCTGCGCCTTGCTCGCCTGTGCCTGGAGCATGAACGAGGAGAAGTCGCTGGCCGACAGCGGGTGACGCACCGAGCCGGCGACCGTGCCGCCGGCGGCCAGCAAGACCTTGGTCGCGTCGGCTTGCAGCTGCGTGCCGAATGCGTAGTCGGCGGTCAGGAAGAACCAGCTCTTGCCACCGGCCTTGACGATCGCCGGTGCCGTGCCCTTGGCGAGCGCGACGGTGTCGTAGGCGTAGTGGATCGTGTAGGCGGAGCATTGCTCGTTGGTGAGCGCCGAGCTGCCGGGGCCGATACCCAGGAAGGGCTTCTTCTTTTCTGCCGCCACCTTGGCCATCGCCAGGGCCGTGCCGGAGTTGGTGCCGCCGATCAGCATGTCCAGACCCTGCTGGTCGAACCATTCGCGCGCCTTGGAGGCGGCGACGTCGGCCTTGTTCTGGTGGTCGGCGACCAGCAGCTCGATCTTCTTGCCGGCGACCGCCCCGCCCATGTCGGCGATGGCCATCCGGATCGCTTCGGCGCCTGCCGGACCGTCGATGTCGGCGTACAGGCCCGACATGTCGGTGATGAAACCGATGCGGATCACATCGCCCGAGATCTGGGCCTGGGCCGGGGTGACCGTGCCGACGAGGGCGGCAGCCGAAAGCGCGCAGGCGGCTGAAATCTTGTTGAGCTTGAACATTGGGAATGTCTCCTGTGAAAGTCGAAAGTTGAAATGACGGAAAGGGAGGCGCCGCCGTTCAGACGCCCAGGTACTCGTGCAGGCGTTCCATCCGCGCCGGCAGTTCGGATTGCGTGAATTGCTGGATCACCTGGCCGTGCTCCATCACCATGAAGCGGTCGGCCAGCGGCGCCGCGAAGCGGAAGTTCTGCTCGACCATGACGATGGTGAAGCCCTGCTCGCGCAGAGCCCTCACGACCTCGCCGAGCTTTTGCACGATCACCGGCGCCAGGCCCTCGGAAATCTCGTCGAGCAACAGCAGCTTGGCGCCGGTGCGCAGGATGCGCGCCACCGCCAGCATCTGCTGCTCGCCGCCCGAGAGTCGCGTGCCCTGGCTGCCGGCGCGCTCCTTCAGGTTCGGGAACATGGCGTAGATCTGCTCGAGGCTCATGCCGCCTTCGCCGAGCGCCGGCGGCAGCATCAGGTTCTCTTCGGCGGTGAGCGAGGAGAAGATGCCGCGCTCTTCCGGGCAATAGCCGAGACCGAGCCGGGCGATCCGGTGCGTTGCCATGCCGACGGTTTCCTGGCCCTTGACCTTGATCGATCCGGTACGCGTGCCGATCAGGCCCATGATCGAACGCAGCGTGCTGGTGCGACCGGCGCCATTCCTGCCGAGCAGCGTCACGACCTCGCCTTCGTCGACGTGGAAGTCGACGCCGTGCAGCACGTGCGATTCGCCGTACCAGCCGTTGAGGCCCTTGATCTCGAGGAAGCGTTGCGCCATGGTCGTGCTAGCCGTGGGCCCCGGCGAGCTCGCTCTGGGCGCTGCCCATGTACGCCTCGATCACGGCCGGGTTCTTCGCCACTTCGGCGTACGGCCCTTCCGCCAGCGTCGAGCCGCGCGCCAGGACCGTGATCGTGTCGGCGATCGATGCCACCACGCTCATGTTGTGCTCGACCATGAGCACGGTGCGGCTGGCCGACACCTTCTTGATCAGGGCCTGGATGCGGTCGACGTCTTCGAGGCCCATGCCCTGCGTCGGCTCGTCGAGCAGCATCAGCTTCGGGTCCATGGCCAGCGTCGTCGCGAGTTCGAGGGCGCGCTTCCTGCCGTAGCTCAGTTCGACCGCCGGTACCGCCGCGTACGACGCGAGGTCGACCGATGCCAGCAGCTCCAGCGCCTGCGCGTCGAGCACGTGCAGCGAGCTCTCGGGCTTCCAGAAGTGAAACGAAGTGCCGAGCTTTCGCTGCAGGGCCACGCGCACGTTCTCGAGCACCGAGAGGTGGGCGAACACCGCCGAGATCTGGAACGAGCGCACGACGCCCATCCGCGCGATCGCCGCCGGGCTTTGCGAGGTGATGTCGGCACCGTCGAAGACGATGCGACCGGAGGTCGGCTTCAGGAACTTGGTGAGCAGGTTGAAGCAGGTCGTCTTGCCGGCCCCGTTCGGGCCGATGAGCGCATGGATGGAGCCCCGGCGCACGTGCAGGTCGACCTTGTCGACGGCGACGAAACCCTTGAACTCCTTGGTGAGCGCATGCGTCTCGAGGATGAACTCGCCGCTCATGCTGCCGCGGCCTCACCCTGGGCACGGGCGCGGGCGACATCGCCGCCGAGACGGGTCGTCAGCGCGCTCGAGACCGCGAGCGCGGCGTCGCGGTGGCGGACGCCCTGATCCGCGCCGAGCATCGCCTTGTTGATGCAGACGGAGACCGCGGCCACGACTTCACCCGAGGCACCGAACACCGGCGCGCCGAACGAGTAAACGCCTTCGCGCACGGCTTCGTCGTCGACGCTCCAGCCGCGCTTTCGCGTGATCGCGAGTTCCTTCATCAGCGCCTCGACGCTGCGCGTGCCCTTTTTCGTCAGGCGGCTGCCGAGGCCGCCGACGAAGCGGCGGCGGACTTCCTGGGCCGTCAGGAAGGCCAGCATCGCCTTGCCGCTGCCCGACAGATAGGCCGGCAGACGCATGCCGACGTTGAAGGCCAGGCCGAGCGGGCGGGCGCTGTTGCGGACGCCGACGTAGAGCGCGTCGTTGCCGGAAAGCACAGAGAGCACGACCGTTTCCTCGGGCGCCGTACCGGCATCGGCCCAGAGCGCAGCGAACTCCTGGGCGACGTCGGTGCCCGAGACGAAGGCCTCGGCCAGGCCCATGACACGCGGCCCGATCAGGAAGGCGCCGTCGGGCTGACGGCGAAGGTAGCCGAGCGAGACCAGCGTGCCGCACAGGCCGTGGACGCTGCTCTTCGGCAAGCCGAGATCCGTGGCGAGCCGGGCCAGACTCATCGGCCCGCGTGCATCGGCGAGACGCTCGAGCAGGGCCAGCGCCCGAGACACCGACGGCACCAGACCAGCCGCGCCGGCGCGGTCGCGCCCGCTCGGCAGAGGCTTGCGGATCAAAGGGGAGAAGTCGATTCGGGGCTGCATGTCGTTTCGCGGACGCGTTCATCAGATTGAACGCGTTTCAGCGAGAAGGACGCGCAGTCTATGGTCGCCCACGTACCGATCGATGGCCGACAGCCCGGTTTCCCGGGTTAGCCCGCTGAGGAGTTGCCCTAACGTCGGCCCTGCGCAGGGCTGCGCGCCGACCCTTCAACTCGTGCAGCCGCGCGCCTCGATCGGCCAGATCGCTTCGACGTGGCCTGCAATCAGGCCGCCTCGAACCGCCACGTAGCGGTCGTGCAGGTTCACGGTCGGGTCGCAGTGCCCCGGCACGAGCCAGACGGTCTCGCCGAGCTTCGGCAGCTCGGCCGCGGTGGCACCGGAACGCGGGCGCAGCACGCCGTGCTCGTCGCTGGCGCCGGCGAAATCGAGCTCGCGCTGCCACACGCGCGGCGGTCCGGAGTCGACGCTGTGCGCCTTCAGGCCGGCATCGATCACGGCGTGGGCGGCGCCACGGCTCATGACCTGGCTCTTGACGAAGAGCGCGTGCGCGAACGCCGGTGCGGCCGCGTCGACGGCGTTGTCGGCGTAGTCGCGGTCCATGAACAGATAGCTGCCGGCCTGCAGTTCGCCCCAGACGCCGGCGGCGGCATCGACGGCGAAGGTGCCGGTGCCGGCGCCGGTGACGAGCGGGCAGGCGATGCCGGCGGCGCCGACGACGGCCTGAGCCGCCCGCGCCATGGCGGCAGCATGGTGCGACGCCGCGGCGCGGTCGGCAGCGCCGCGCACGTGCTGGGCACTGCCGTGATAGGCCTGCAGTCCGGCGAAGCGCAGGCCACCTTCGGGCGGCGAATGGGAGACGACGCGATGCGCGAGTGCACCCGCGGCCGCGGGTGGCACGCCGCAGCGGCCCTGACCGACGTCGACTTCGACGAAGACGTCGATCACCGCATCACCGACCTGCTCGCGCACCACCGCCATCGCATCGGCGAGCCGGTCGACGCCTTCGATCGAATCGACGGCGATGGCGAGCCGGATGCGGCCGGCAAGCGCGGCGACGCGGGCCAGCTTGGCCGCGTCGAAGACCTCGTTCGAGATGAAGATGTCGGCGATGCCGGCGGCAGCCAGGGCCTCGGCCTCGCTCGTCTTCTGCACGCAGATGCCGACGGCGCCGGCGGCCATCTGCAGGCGTGCGATCGCCGCACTCTTGTGCATCTTGGCGTGCGGTCGCAGGCGCAACCCGTGGGCCTTTGCGAACGCCGCCATCGCGGCGAGGTTGCGCTCCATGGCGTCGAGATCGATCACCAGCGCCGGCGTGTCGATGCAGGCCACGGCATCGCCGACTTTCGGCAGACAGGACGTGCTCATCACGATGCGACCTTTGCAGGGGCATCGCCCTCGCTGCCGTCGTCGAGCGTCGCGCCGTCGAGGTGCGAGGTATCGCTCCAGCCGACCAGCGAGAAGCCCTGTGCCGTGTGCAAGAGGCGGTTGATGGCGGCATTGCCGAGCTCCCACGACCGCGGCGCGTCGAGACCGATGCGCGAGGCGGCGCGGTAGAGGCAATCGAGAACGCCGCCATGCGTCACGACCAGGATCGAGCGGCCGCGCTGGCCCTCTGCGATGCGCGCCACTGCAGCGACGGCACGGGCGCTGAAGTCGCGAAAGGTCTCCCCGCCTTCGGGTCCGAAGTCGGGATCGTGGTGGCGCCAGCGCGGTGCCTGGAGCGGCCAGCGTTCGTCGATCTCGGCGTACGTCGACCCCTGGAAGACACCGAAGCTGCGCTCGCGCAAGCCGGCGTCGGTGGCGATGGCCAGCGGCGCGACAGCGTTCTTCGCCCGTTCGACATTGACGCGCTCGACGATCGCCCGGGCAGTGTCGAATGCACGCGCCAGGTCGCTCGAGAAGACCGCATCGAACGCTTCCGGCGCCAGCGATTCGCCGGCCCGCCGCGCCTGCCAGCGACCGCGCGCGCTCAGCGCCGTGTCGAGCTGGCCCTGCATCCGCATCTCGGCGTTCCAGGCCGTCTCGCCGTGACGGACGGCGACGATGCGGGTGACGCCGGCTTCGTGCGGATCGGCTGCGCTCAAACGACGGCCAGGCTCACACGCCCCAGACGATGTCGGCGTGTTCGGCCAGCGAGCGCCGCATCATCTCGAGCATCGGCCAGGCCCGCTGGCCCAGGCCGATGGCGGTGGCACCAGCATCTTCTTCGTCGGGCTTGGCGGCGCCCGCCTGGCGTGCCATCTCGGCGGCCGCGATGGCGACCTCGAGCGCCGCGATGGCCTCCGCCATTTCGCTGGCCGGGATGATTCCCTGGCTCGCAGGCACCTTGCCGATGATGCGCAGGATCTGGTCACCGGCCGGGGCCAGCATGAGCAGGTCGGCATCGGTCTTGGACTTGAATCGGTACATCGTCATGTCAGCGCGGCGGGTACATGTAGGCGCGATTGAAAGGGTAGGCCGATTGTGCCCCGCGCATCGGGCCCGAGGCAGCGTCGCCGCTGCGCCGCGCCGACAGCATCTGGTAGAGCGAGATCCAGCCGCGCTCGAAGCTCATCGCGCTGCCGGCGAGGTAGAGCCGATAGGCGCGCACGATGGTGTCGCTCGTCAGCGCCCGGGCCGCGGTGAGCCGGGCCTCGAGCGCGTCGCTCCAGGCCCAGAGCGTCCTCGCGTAATGCGGCCGGAGGCACTCGACGTCGAGCGCCTCGAGGCCCGACCCGCCCGTGACCGCCAGCACATGCGAGACGTGCAGCAGCTCGCCACCCGGAAAGATGTAGCGCTCGATGAAGTCTCCCAGGCCGGCGCCGAGCTTGTCGTTCTTCGTGCCACTGGCAGTGATGCCGTGGTTGAGGACGAGGCCTCCGGGTTTGAGCAGGCGATGGATCTTGGCGAAATAGTCGGGCAGCCGGGCCCGGCCGACGTGCTCGAACATGCCGACCGAGGCGATCTTGTCGAAAGGCTCGCTCTCCGACAGCTCGCGGTAGTCGACCAGGTCCATGCGCACCCGCCCGCCCAGGCCCCGCTCGGCAATCAGGCGGTTGACATAGGCGTGCTGGTTGCGGCTCAGCGTGATGCCCTGCGCCTGCACGCCGTGGTGCTCGGCGGCCCAGAGCAGCAGGCCGCCCCAGCCGGCGCCGACGTCGAGAAAGCGCTCGCCGGGCTTGAGCATGAGCTTGGCGCAGATGTGCTCCAGCTTGGCTTCCTGGGCCTCGGCGACCGACATGCCGGCGTCGCGAAAGTAGGCGCACGAGTAGATGCGTTTGGGGTCGAGCCAGAGGCCGTAGAAGTCGTCGGAGACGTCGTAGTGGAACTGGATCTGCCTGGCGTCGGTGTCGGGCTGGTGGCGGGCACGCGACTTCGCGATCTGCCGGAAGTGCCGCAGCCAGGACAGCGGCGCCGGCTCGTCGCCACTCAGCGTCGGATCGCCGGGCATCAGCTCGGCCGCCACCGCCATGAGCTCGCGGACGCCGCCGTCGAACTCCATGCGACCCTCGACATAGTCTTCGCCGACCTTGCCGATCTGGCCGGTGACGAGGTGGCCGAGGGCGGCCAGGTCGTTCAGGCGCAGCGTCACGGCGGCATCGGCACGGCCGATGCGCCGGCCCCCTGGCATCACCACCGCGAGCGGCAGATGGAGCGATCCGAGACGCTGTTCGAAAGCACCGGCGAGGGCAATCATGGGGCGGGTCCGGGCGTGGGCGGACCCCCAATGTAGCGATCCTGGCCAACCGGCGCCTGCGGAATTGCCGCGGCGCTTCAGGACAGGCCGGCGGCGATCACCCGGTAGGAGAACACGCGGCCGATCGTGCGGCCCTGGCTGCGCTGGGGCACGCTGGCACGTTCGAGCACGGCACCGCTGCGCAGCACGATCACGTCGCTCGCCTGCAGCATCTCGGAGGCGTCGACCTCGGCGAGCCGGCGCATGTAGACGGCCGGCTCGGCGACGCGCTGGCGCATCCAGTCGAAGATCTCGTCGTCGGCGCGCAGCAGAAGCATCTCTTCGGGAACCTCCCAGAGCGCGGCGAAGCGGCGGTTGAAGTTGCTGATGTGGCCGGCCAGGTCGACGACCAGAACGCCGTCGCGCACCGACTCGAGCGTGGCCGCGAGCTCGGCGGCGACGATGCCGGCGGCGCGCTCGACCCGCACCGCGTCGCTGCGGTCGTGCATGGCGACGACGAAGATCACGTTGCCCGCCGCGGGCTCGATCCGGCTGACGCGGCGCAGCACCGGGACAGCGCGACCGGCGGCATCGACGACCAGCGTTTCCGAGACGATGCCGGTGCCGCCGCTTCTGCCGCCCGAGCCTGTCACGCCGGCCCAGAAGGCGGCGTCCTCCGGCGTGTCGGCGGCGGCACGCATGTCGCGACCGACCAGCTCGGAAGGCTCGACGCCGAACAGGCGCCCTGCGGCGGCGTTGGCGGCGACGATGCGCAGCGCCTCCGGCTCGACCAGGCAGACCGCCTCGAGCATTGCATCGATGAGCACCGGCCAGGTCCGGCGCGCTGCCTCGGCGACGCTGAACGGCTCCACCGGCAACGGGTTGTTCATCGCGTGTCTCCGTCGAGCGGCGCCGACGGCTCGAAGAAGTAGGCGACGCGGGCGCTCGGCGCCAGGAACTCGGCGGCCGGCGGCGGCAGCTGCTGCGGCCTGATGCTGCGACGGATGCCGAGGCCGGGCGAGGTCTCGAGGTCGAGCACCAGCGCCTCGTCGCGACGGAGGCTGGCGTCGTGGACGAGGACATGCGGCTTCAGCGGCCGCGCCGAGTTGACGGCGACGACGAGCGCGTAACGGTCGTCGGTGAGCTGAACGGTCGAGCCCGGTGGGTACACGCCCATCATCTTGATGAAGGCACCCAGGATCGAGGTGTCGAACTTGGCCCGGCCCTGCGCGAACAGCAGCGACAGGGACTCGTGCGGCGTCAGTGCCCGCGCCAGCAGGTGCGGGTTGCAGAGGTTGTCGTAGCGGTTGACGAGGGCGACGATGCGCGCCGCCATCGTCATGCGGTCGCTGTTGAGCTTGTGCGGAAAGCCGCTGCCGTCGGCGTGCTCGTGGTGCTGGGCGATCACCGCCGTGGCGCCGGCCGACAGGCCCATGCGCCTGGCCTGGACGACGCCGATCTCGACGTGCTCTTCATACACGCGGGTCTCGCTCGGCGAGAAGTTGTCTTCGCGGTGGCGCAGCCGCGCCGGCATCTCGATCTTGCCGACGTCGTGCAGCATGGCGCCGACACCGAGGTCGTGCATCTCCTCGTCACCAAAGCCGAAGCAGCGGCCCATCAGCAGCGAGACGATGCCGACGTTCATGGCGTGCATCGAGGCCTTGTCTCCCGACGCTTCGGTGAGCATGCGGATGCAGAGGTCCTGCTCGCCCACCATCTTCTCGACGATCGCTCGCGACAGCGCCTCAGCCTGCGCCCGAGCCTCGTGCGGCTTGCCAGGCACCAGCTCGAGGGTCTGGCGGCAAGCCCGCGAAGCCTCGACGTACTGGCGCTCGAAGACGCGCTGCGACTCGCGCTGCGCCTCGAGCTTGCGGCGCCGCTCGGCGAGGGCGCGGGCCTCGATGGCAGCAGCGTCGTCGAGCGCGTTCGCAGTGCCGTCGGCGTGATCGGCGTGATCGGCTGGGTCGGCTCCAAGGCCGGCCGGTGCGGTGACTTCGTGGGCGTGGTCATTGGCGGCGCTGTTCGCGGCGACCGTTGCGCCAGGGCGCGTCGGCGCCGCGTTGTCGTCGACCTGCAGCTCGCTGTACTGCCGGCTCCAGCGCACACGCTGCATGCCGAGCGAGCGGATCGTCGCCACCTGCGCCGGCGTCGAGATGCGAAAGCTGCTGAGCGGGAACGGATGCGACATCCAGCCGCCGTCGAGGTGCACGAACATGCCGACGCGGAGCGCCTGGACGTCGATCATCTCGGTGGTGGTGGCTGGTTTCATGGGTCGCGAATCCGGCGAGCGAAGGTTCACGCGGATAGCGAAGTTATCGGCCGCCCGGCCTGCGCCTTGAGCCGCGAGCCCGGCGTGACTTTGTTGGCGCTGCCGCGCCGCGACGTCAGCGCGAATCGCATCTCCACATCGCCTCCGGCTCACCGGGGACCGGCAGGAGCCGCCGTAGACTCGGCGCCCCGCGCCCACCGATCCGAGGCCCCGCCCATGTCCTACGAATACGGCTCCGAATCGAAACGGCTGGAGCTGCCCAATCCCTACCGGCTGCAGAACCGCCTGCTCTGGCTCTGTGGCGCCCTGCTCGTGATCGCCGGCGTCGTCAGCCTGCTCTGGGCCAAAGCCGCAATGGAAGAGAGCGCCTTGCGACTGGTCGCGGCACCGCTCCTGGCCGGCCTGCTGCTGCTCGCCGCCGGCATCGCCACGGCGGCCACGGCGTCGACGCGGCTGCGCTTCTTCTTCGGCCGCGGCCGGCCGGCCTCGCTGGCCCCGGAGATCCCGGCCGGCGCGGTCGGCGGTTCGCCGGCCGCCATCGCCGTCAAGGAGATGCTGCGCCAGGGCGGCCTCACTTACCCCGAGCCCCAGGGCGCCATCGAGGGTCTGCTCTATCACTGGGCGCCGACACTCATCACGGCGCCGCGCGAGGTACAGGCGCTGGCGCGCCGCGACATGTTCAACCTCATGGCGATCGCGGCCACGCTCGCCAGCTTCGCGTTCTCGTGGTTCGTGTTCGGCAACGTCGTGACGCGGCCGTGGATCGGCATCCTGTATTTCTGTTTCGGTGTCGTCTTCCTGCTGCGACCGATCCTGACGCAGAACAAGGCGCGCGTCACCTCGCTGTCGCTGGTCGGCCTGATCGCGATCGCCATCCTCGGGCCCGTCGCGTTCGGTCTGGTGGCCGACAAGCTGCCGTCGCTCGGCGCCTTCACGCTCGATACCCAGACCTTCGTGATGCTGGCCACGGCGCTGGTGGCCTGCGCGCTGGCCATGGCGGCGATCCTGGCGCAGGTCGACGGTTCGCCACAGACACGGGCCAGCGCCGTGCAGGAGCGACTGTCGATGAACGCGCCGCCATCGACGCTGATGGACGAGCTCGATCGCCTGATGCAGTCGAGCTGGACCGAACGCATCCCGAACCGCCGCTACGCCCGCATCGACCCGGTCACGGCCGCCGCCACGCCGGCGGGCAACTTCGCCGGCGAGCTCGTCGAGGAGAGCCAGCCGATGCCGATCTCGGGCATGGCGGCGCCCACGGTCGCCTCGGCGATCGCGACGCCGCGCCATCGCGCCCTGCTCCTGCTCGATCTCTACGCCACCGCGCTCGTGCTCATCGCTGCCGTGATGACGCTCGTCTTCGTGCGCCAGTTCGACGCCACCGCACCGTGGCAGCAAAACCGCTTCTCGCTGGTCGGCACCTCCGCCATCCTCGCCCTCGTCGCCGCCTTCTGCTTCCAGTCGGCGGCACGCCTCTGGGGCCGCTTCAACTTCGAATCGATCCTCACCTGGGTCGAGATGGTCGGCAGCTGGCAGACCTCGCGCATCGGCACCGGCAACAACTTCTCGAGTCGCATGAACACCGAGAACAACGTCGTCCGCACCGAGGCCATGACGCTGCGCGTCTGGCGGGCGCGCGTCGAGTCGGTGGTGTTCGGCAAGGACGAGGCGCGCCAGGTCACGGCCATGTTCTCCACCGAAGCCGAGGCCAAGGCGCTCGCTGCCGAGCTGATGCAGTTCGCGCGCGGCCAGAGCGTGCTGGTGGCGCCGTTCAGCGGCGAAGACGAGAAGCGGATCGCCGCGCTCAACGCCGGCGAGCGGGCGATGGAGGGCGGCGCCGCGCCGTCCGCGTCGGCCGCGCAGCTGCACCGCGACCTGAACACGACGGCGGCGCTGGCGTCGGTCGGCATGAACCCGGCGCCGACGGCGGCGCCGGTTGCACCGCGCTTCTGCTCGGCTTGCGGCACGGCTGCACCGGCAGGCGCCCGCTTCTGCGCCCATTGCGCCGCGCCGCTGTCGGCCTGAGCAGGGGCGCCGGGGCGCACCGGCTTTTCGTCGCGCGCCTCCTTCAATGAGAATGTGGTTTTCCAGTCCAGGGCTCGCCGTGCTCCATGCTGAACCCGCTTCCGTCGTCGCCGAACCGGGCCGAGAACAGGCAGACATGCATCGGCACGAAGTGATCCGGGACTGACCCGGCCACGATCGACAGCGCGCATGGACCTCCTGTTGCTCGGTGGCGGCGTCTTCCTCGGCGCCGCCGTCGTCGACCACGCCGCGTCACGCGGCCACCGCGTCACGGTGTTCAACCGCGGTCGGTCGCGCCGTCACTGGCCGGCCGGCGTCGAGGCCATCGTCGGCGATCGCGGCAGCGACCTCGGGCGACTTCAAGGGCGCCACTTCGACGCTGTCGTCGACACCTGCGGCTACGTCCCCGCCGAAGTCGGCGCCAGCGCCGAGGCACTCGCCGCCGTCGGCTGCTACTGCTTCATCTCCAGCATCTCCGCCTACGACTCGTTCGGCCATGCCGGCGTCGTCGAGAGCGACCCCCTGAGCCTGGCCGAAGGCATCGACGCCGCCGATCGTGACCTCGCGCACTACGGCAGCCAGAAGGCGGCCTGCGAGCAACAGGTGGCGAGCGTCTTCGGCGAACGCACGCTGATCGTGCGGCCCGGCCTGATCGTCGGCCCCGGCGACCGCAGTGGCCGCTTCAGCCACTGGCCCTGGCGCGCGATGGCCGGCGGCGCGATGCTGGTCCCGGACGCGCCCGCCGATGCGCCGCTCCAGTTCATCGACGTTCGCGACCTCGGCGAATGGATCGTGCGCCTGCTCGAGCGCGGCGACGTCGGCGTCTACAACGCCACCGGCCCGGTCGGCCGGGCCCCGTACTCGTGGCCCGAGCTCGCCGCCAACTGCATCGGCTCGGCAGCCGCCCACGGCGCACCGGCGATCGAGGTCGTCGGCGTCGACGAAGCGGCGCTTCTCGCGGCCGGCGTCACGCCCTGGAGCGAGCTGCCGCTCTGGCTGCCCTCGACCGACGCCGACTACCACGGCTTCCTGCGCGTCGACGTTGCACGCGCCGTTGCCACCGGACTGTCGACGCGGCCGCTGCCGGCGACCATCGCCGCGGTGCTCGGCGAAGGTGTGCCACCGGCCGACGACGAGCGTCGTGCCGGCAAGCTCAGCCGCGAGCGCGAGGCCGAGCTCATCGCCGGCGCGCGTTCCGACACCACGGTGGCGGCTGACCCATGAGAACGCAGGTCGCCATCGTCGGTGCCGGCCCGTCCGGACTGCTGCTCGGTGCGCTGCTCGCGAAAGCCGGCGTCGAGTCGGTGATCGTCGAGGCGCGCTCGCCCGACTACGTGCTCGGCCGCATTCGCGCCGGCGTCCTCGAGCAGGTCACCGTCGACCTTCTCGACGCCGCCGGTGCCGGCACCCGCATGCACGCCGAAGGCCTGCCCCACGACGGCATCGAGCTCTGCTTCGGCGGCGCCCGCCACCGCATCGACCTGCACGGCCTGACCGGTGGCAAGCGCGTCATGGTCTACGGCCAGACCGAGGTCACGCGCGACCTGATGGAGGCGCGCGCGGCCGCGCATCTCGTCACGGTGTACGGCGCCGAAGGCGTCAGCCTGCACGGCTTCGACGGCGATGCGCCGAGCGTGCGCTACACCAAAGACGGCGCCGCCCAAGAGCTGCACTGCGACTTCATCGCCGGTTGCGACGGCTATCACGGCGTCAGCCGGCAGAGCGTGCCCGAGGGCGCGCTGAAGACCTTCGAGCGGGTCTATCCGTTCGGCTGGCTCGGCGTGCTCTCGGACACGCCGCCCGTCTCGCACGAGCTCATCTACTCGAACCACGCCCGCGGCTTCGCCCTGTGCAGCATGCGGTCGGCAACGCGCAGCCGCTACTACGTGCAGTGCGCGCAGGGCGACCGAGTCGAGCGCTGGAGCGACGACGCCTTCTGGACCGAGCTGCGGACCCGGCTCGACCCGGCCGCCGCCGCCGCACTGGTCACCGGGCCGTCGATCGAGAAGAGCATCGCGCCGCTGCGCAGCTTCGTCGCCGAGCCGATGCGCTTCGGCCGCCTGTTCCTGGCCGGCGACGCCGCCCACATCGTGCCGCCCACCGGCGCCAAGGGCCTCAACCTCGCCGCCGGCGACGTCGGCCTGCTGGCGCGTGCCTTCGCCGAGCACTACGGCGAGCCGGGCAGCGCGCACCGCAGCGCGGGCCTCGACACCTACTCGGAGCGCTGCCTGCGCCGGGTCTGGCGCGCCGAGCGCTTCTCGTGGTGGTTCACCTCGCTCATGCACCGTTTCCCGGAAACGGGCGAGTTCGGCCTGAAGATGCAGGCTGCCGAGCTCGACTACCTCGTGAACTCCGAGGCCGCATCGACGGCGCTGGCCGAGAACTACGTCGGCCTGCCGCTCTAGCGCAAGGCACGGCGAGCCTTACTGGCAGTCGTTGTGCGTGCGCGCGACGCCGAGCCAGCGGTCGAGCAGCGCGCCATCGGCCAGCAGCGCCGCGCTGGTGCCGGCATGGACCACGGTGCCGCGGTCGAGCACGAGCGCATGGGCGGTGATCGGCAGCACCAGGCGCGGGTTCTGCTCGACGACGATGGCCGACATGCCCTCGTCCCGCACCACCCGAGCGATCGCCTTCAGCAGCTCCTGCACGATGATCGGCGCCAGCCCTTCGAGCGGCTCGTCGAGCAGCAGCAGCTTCGGGTTCAGCACCAGCGCCCGCGCCACCGCGAGCATCTGCTGCTCACCGCCCGAGAGCTGATGACCCATGTTCGACCTGCGCTCGGCCAGGCGCGGAAACATCTCGTAGGCGCGCGCCGGCGTCCACGGCCCGGGTCGGGCGACTGCCGTGAGGTTCTCGTCGACCGTGAGCGAGCGAAAGATGTTGCGCTCCTGCGGCACCCAGCCGATGCCGGCGGCAGCACGCGCGTGCGCCGGCAGCTTCGTGATGTCGTGGCCGGCGAGGACGATGCGGCCGGCATGGCGGCGCGTCACACCGACCAGGGTGTTCAGCAGCGTCGTCTTGCCGGTGCCGTTGCGGCCGAGCAGCGCCATCGACTCGCCCGCCTCGACGACGAGATCGACGCCCTGCACGACGACAGCGTCGCCGTAGCCCGAGCGCAAACCGGTGACGCGGAGCAGCTCAGCCACGGCCGACGCCCGGGACGAGCGCCGCAGTCATCGCGGCGTCGCTGTCGTCCTCGCCGAGATAGACCGCCTTGACGCGCGGATCGGCGGCGATGGTGGTGGCGTCGCCTTCGGCGAAGACGGCGCCGTCGACGAGCACCGTCACCGTTTTCGCGAAGTTGAAGACGAGGTCCATGTCGTGCTCGATGAGCACGATCGAGACATCGGCCGGCAATGCCGCGATGGTCTCGAAGATCTCCTGGCGCTCACCTTCGGGCACGCCCGCCAC
Source organism: Caldimonas sp. (assembly GCA_039923815.1). Taxonomy (GTDB): domain Bacteria; phylum Pseudomonadota; class Gammaproteobacteria; order Burkholderiales; family Burkholderiaceae_C; genus Schlegelella_A. The sequence continues at coordinate 15,893 of JBDTCA010000213.1, forward strand.
GGGCTCGTCGAGCAGCAGCACGCGCGGCCGGCAGGCCAGCGCCGTCGCGATCTCGAGCAGGCGCTGCTTGCCGTAGGCGAGCGAGGCGACTGGCCGGTCCATCACGTCGGTGAGTCGGAAGCGCTCGAGCAGCTGTTCGCATTCGGCGACCACCGCGGCCTCGGCGCCGAGTGGCGACCACGCCCTCGCGCTGGCGCCGCGATGCACCGAGACGGCGAGTGCCAGCGAGGCCAGCGGCGTCAGTGTCGGGAACAGCTGGTTGATCTGGAACGTGCGGACGATGCCGCGGCGTACGCGCTGGTGCGCTGCGAGGCCCGTGATGTCGACGCCGTCGAGCACGACGCGCCCGGACGACGGTTCGAGCACACCGGTGAGCAGGTTGATCAGCGTCGTCTTGCCGGCGCCGTTCGGGCCGATCAGCGCATGGCGGGCGCCGATCTCGACGCGCAGCGACACGTCGCGCGTGGCGACGATGCCGCCGAAGCGCTTGACCAGCGAATGCGTCTCGAGGACGACCGTCATGGCGCGCCGTTCCTGAACCTGGCGCGCCCGGCCCGCCACCACGTCCACGGCCGCACGAATCGCTCGCGGCCCACGATCACGAGCACGACCAGGAACAGGCCCATCCAGAAATTCCAGTACTGCGGCGTCCAGGCCGAGATCAGGTCGTGCAGCAGCTTGAAGACGATGGCGCCGAAGATGCCGCCGTAGAGATAGCCGGTGCCGCCGATGACGAGCACCAGCAGCACCTCGGCGCTGCGGTGGAAGTCGAACAGGTCGAGCGAGGCGAAGCCGGTTGTCTGGGCGAGCAGCGCGCCGGCGGCGCCGGCGATCGCCGCGGCCACGGTGTAGACCGCGACGAGGCGCCACGCAACCGAAAGGCCGACGCTTGTCGCGCGCAAGGGGTTGTCGCGCAGCGCCTGCAGCGAATAGCCGAATGGCGAGTGCACG
>JBDTCA010000214.1:0-2693 GCA_039923815.1 Caldimonas sp.
GGTGGCGGCATGCAGCTGAAGTCGAGCGTGACGCAGATGCAGCTCTACTACGTGGCGCTCGCCCTGCTGGCGGTCAGCACGGCGGTGATCTGGCGCTGGATGCGCTCGCCCTACGGCCTGGCGCTCACGGCCGTGCGCGACGACGAGGACGCGGCGCGCTCGAGCGGCGTCGACGTCGCCCGCGTCAAGGCTGCGGTGTTCCTCGTCAGTGGTGCCATCACTGGCCTCGCGTCGGGGCTCTACTTCATGGACGTGGTCATCATCACGCCGCCATCGGCGTTCGCGATCGCATGGGCCTCGACGATCGTCTTCGTGGTCGTCTCGGGCGGAATGGGCACGGTGGCCGGCCCGGTGATCGGCAGCGTCGTCTACATCGTCGTCGATCGCATCCTCGGCGCCGCTGCGGGCCAGGGCCTGCTGGTGCTCGGTGCGCTCTCGATCGTGCTGATGCTGGTGCTGCCGCGCGGACTCATGGGCATCGTCCACGACATCCGCTTCCCGCATGCGCGCCGGCGCGGGCCGACGGCGCTGGCGCAGTGGCGCCGCTGGCTGCTTGGCGACAGCGCAGCCAGCGACCGCGCTGCCCTGATCGACCAGCCCGGCGTCGTCGGTGCGTTCCTGGTGCCGGGCAGCCCGCTCCTCGTGCTCAGACGCGACGAGCCGAAGTACGCCGAGCTCGGTGCCGCGATGAAGCGCGTGGCGCGGGAGATCGAGGCGCTCGAGCCCGACACGCTCGTCATCTACTCGACGCGCTGGTTCGCCGTGCTCGACCAGCTCTGGCAGGGTCGGGCGCGGATGGCCGGCCTGCACGTCGACGAGAACTGGCACGAGCTCGGCGAGATCCGCTTCGACCTCACGTCGGACGTGTCTCTCGCTCGCGCTTGCGTGCGCGCCGCCGAGCGCGCCGGCATCGCCTCCAAGCTGGTCGACTACGCCGGCTTTCCGGTCGACTCCGGCACGCTGGCCGCCACCGCGCTGGCCGACCCGGAGGGCACCTTGCCGGTGCTCGTCGTCGCCAACAACCTCTATCACGACTTCGCGAAAACCCGCACGCTCGGCGAGCTCACGGCAGCGCAAGCCGCGGCGCAGGGCAAGCGCGTCGTCGTGCTTGCCGTCGGCGGCCTGTCGGGCAGCGAGTTCCGCAGCGACCAGCCGTTTGCCGACGACCACATCGCCAGCGCCACCGAAGACGACTGGAACCGCCGCATCCTCAAGCTCGTGACCGAGCGTGACACCGAGGAGCTGCTGCGCCAGCTGCCCGACTACGCCCGTGAAGCCAAGGTCGACATGGGTTTCAAGCACTTCGCCTTCGCCCTCGGCGCGCTCGGCGGGCGGCTCGGCAAGGCCGAGGTGTACGCGTACGGCCCGCAATACGGATCGGGAGCCGCGGTGGTGAGACTGTTATGAACTTCGAGACGACATGAAGCAATACCGCAACTACATCGGTGGCGAGTGGCATGACAGCGCACGCACCTTTCCCGACCTCAACCCGGTGGATGGCAGCGTCGTCGCCCAGGTACACGAGGCCGATCGCGCCATGGTCGACGCGGCCGTGCAGGCCGGGCGGCGCGCCCTGCAGGGGCCGTGGGGCAAACTGCAGACGGCCGAGCGGGCGGCGATGCTCTACGCCGTCGCCGCGGAGATCGAGCGCCGCTTCGCCGACTTTCTCGAGGCCGAGATGCTCGACACCGGCAAGCCGCACGCGATGGCGTCGACCATCGACATCCCGCGCGGTGCCGCCAACTTCCGCGCCTTCGCCGACATCCTGAAGACGCTTCCGCTCGAGTCGTACGTGACCGATCTGCCTGGTGGTGCGCAGGCGCTCAACTACACGGTGAGGAAGCCGCTCGGTGTCGTCGGCGTGATCTCGCCCTGGAACCTGCCGCTGCTCCTGCTCACATGGAAGGTGGCGCCGGCACTGGCCTGCGGCAACGTCGTCGTCGTCAAGCCATCGGAAGAAACTCCCGGCACCGCGACGCTGCTCGCCGAGGCGATGCACGCGGCCGGCGTGCCGCCGGGCGTGTTCAACCTCGTGCACGGCTTCGGGCCGGCGTCGGCAGGCGAGTTCGTCACCACCAACCCCGGCATCGACGCGCTCACCTTCACCGGCGAGTCGCGCACTGGCGCGGCGATCATGAAGGCGGCCGCCGACCGGGTCTTGCCGGTCTCGTTCGAGCTCGGCGGCAAGAACGCCGCGATCGTCTTCGCCGATTGCGACTTCGACAAAGCCGTCATCGGCCTGATGCGGGCGCTGTTCCTCAATACCGGCCAGGTCTGCCTCTGCGCCGAGCGCGTCTTCATCGAGCGGCCGATCTACGAGCGCTTCAAGGCAGCGCTGGTCGAGCGCGTCAAGGCGATGCGCTACAGCGTGCCGCAGGACAGCGCCGATTCCATCGGCCCGCTCATCTCCGCCGAGCATCGCGACAAGGTGCTCGGCTATTACGCACTGGCCCGCGACGAAGGCGCTCGCGTGCTCGCCGGTGGCGGTGTGCCGCATTTTGGCGACACGCGCGACCAGGGCTTCTGGATCGAGCCCACCGTGATCGAGGGCCTGCCCGACACGGCGCGCTGCATGCGCGAGGAGGTCTTCGGGCCGTTCTGCCATCTATCGCCGTTCGACACCGAGGCCGAGGTCATCGCCCGCGCCAACGACACCGAGTACGGCCTGGCGGCGACGATCTGGACCACCGACC
>JBDTCA010000215.1:0-5094 GCA_039923815.1 Caldimonas sp.
GCGATCGGCGACCGTGCCGCGCAGGTCACCGCCACGGCGATGGTGGTGGTCACCATCACCTTTCTGAGCATCATCTTCGGCGAGCTCGTGCCCAAGCGCATCGGCATCATGTATCCGGAGTCGGTGGCACGCGTCGTTGCCCGCCCGATGGAGTGGCTCTCGCTCATCGTCCGGCCGTTCATCAAGCTGCTTTCCTGGTGCACCGAGGCGACGCTGCGGCTGATGAAGCTGCACATCGTGCCTGACCGCAGCGTCACCGAAGAAGAGATCGCGGCCAGCCTCGAGCAGGGGCTGGATGCCGGCGTCATCGAGGCGCAGGAACACCAGATGGTGCGCAATGTGTTTCGCCTCGACGAGCGCCAGGTCGGCTCGATGATGATTCCGCGCGCCGAGATCGTCTGGCTCGGCGCCTCGAGCACTGCCGACGACGTGATGCGGGTGATCGGCGGCACCGAGCACTCGCGCTACCCGGTGTGCCGCGGCGGCCTCGACGACGTGCTCGGCGTCATCAGCGCGCAGCAGCTGCTGCAACAGGCGATCCGGGGCAAGCCGCTCGACGTCGACGAAGACCTGCAGGCGCCGGTGTTCGTTCCCGAAACGCTGTCGGGCATGGAGCTGCTGGAGCATTTCCGCGCCTCGCCGACGCAGATCGTGTTCGTGGTCGACGAGTACGGCGAGGTCCAGGGGATGATCACCGTGCGTGACGTCCTCGAGGCCATCACCGGTGAGTTCGGCGCCCAGGCCGGCGAAGACTCCTGGGCAGTGCAACGCACCGACGGCAGCTGGCTCTTCGATGGCCTCATCCCGACCCAGGAGCTGAAGGACCGTCTCGAGCTGAAGGAGTTGCCCGAAGAAGACCGGGGTCGCTACAACACTCTGGCCGGGATGATCATGCTGCTGCTCGGCCGCCTCGCCCACACCACCGATTCCGTCGAGTGGGAAGGCTGGCGCTTCGAGGTCGTCGACCTCGACGGCAAACGCGTCGACAAGGTGCTTGTCAGCGCCCTCGTGCGACACCCCGGCGACCCCGAAGGCAGCGCGGCGTGAGTCCGACCCATTCGGCGCTATACCGCCGCCCGGTGGCGCTCGATCCTGCCCTGCACCGCGACCGCAAGGTGCAGCCGCTCACCGACTTCACCGTCGCCGCAGGGCTGCACGCCGTGTTCATCACCGCTGCCGAGTTTCCGCAGGCCGGCCTCGAGTTCCCGCTGCTCTTCGTGGCCACCGGCGAGCACGACCTGGCGGGCCGCGCAGCGATGTCGACGATCGCGCTGCTCGGCATCAGCCCGGGCGAGAACCTGCAGCTCGACGGCTCGCGCTGGATCTCGCGCTACATCCCGGCCTACATCCGCCGCTATCCGTTCGCCATCGCCAGCAAAGCCGCCAGCGCGCCGGCCGCCGTCGGCCTCGACGTTCTCGTCGACGACAGCTGGCCGGGCTTCTCCGAGGCCGCGGGCGAGCCGTTGTTCGGCGAGGCCGACGCACCGGCGCCGGCGCTCGTGCGGGCCATGGACTTCCTTCAGCGTTTCGAGCTCGAGGCCGAGCGCACGCGCGCCTTCTGTGCCCGCGTCGTCGCCCTCGACGTGCTCAAGGAGATGTCGGCCGACGCCACCTTGCCCGACGGTCGCAAGCTGTCCGTCGACGGCTTCCACGCCATCGACGAAGACAAGCTGCATGCGCTCGCCGACAGCGTCGTCCTCGAGCTCTACCGGACCGGGGTGCTGATGCTGATGCAGCTCCACCTCGTCTCGCTCGCCAACATCCGCCATCTGGTCAACCGCAAGGTCGAGCTCGATGCCGCCTCCGGGCGGCCTGATCTGTCCGCCCGGCGCTCGCTGCGCAATGACTCGTAGACCGCCATGACCTCCACGCCCGCCATGCCCTCCATCCCCGCTCCCCCGGCTTCGCAAGACTCTCCCCGCGCCGACGACTTCGATCGCGGCGTCCTCAACCGCCGGGCCGTGCTGGGCGATGAATGGGTCGATCGCTCGTTGAACGGCGCCACCGACTTCACCGCCGATTTCCAGAACCTGATCACGCGCTACGCGTGGAACGACATCTGGGGCCGCCCCGGCCTCGACCACGAGACCCGTCGCCTGCTCGTGCTCGGCATGACGATGGGAATGGCGCGCTGGGAGGAATTCGAGCTGCACTGTCGTGCCTCGGTGCGCGGCGGCGTGCCGATCGCGAAGATCAAGGAAACGTTGATGCAGGGTGCCATCTATTGCGGCGTGCCTGCGGCCAACACCGCGTTCAAGCTCGCGAACGAGATCCTGCGATCCGAAGGCCACGCGCCGGCACCGCAGTCGCTCGCGGCCGGCGAGCGCGTCGCCACCCATCACACCTTCAGCGCGCCTCAGCTGCGCGTCACCGTGCAGGGCGAAGGGCCGCCGGTCGTGCTCAGCCACGCCCTCGGCCTCGACCTCCACATGTGGGACGAATTCGCTGCGCGGCTGGCGGCGAGCCACACCGTGCTGCGCTATGACCACCGTGGCCACGGCGGCTCGGCGACGCCGCCCGGCCCCTACACGATGGACGACCTCGTCGACGATGGCGCGCGCCTGATCCGCGAATGGGGCCGCGGCCCGGTCGCCTGGGTCGGCCTGTCGATGGGCGGCATGGTCGGGCAGGGCCTGGCGGTCCGGCACCCGGAGCTGCTTCGTGGCGCCGTGCTGGCCAACACCACGGCGCGCTACCCGGACACAGCCGCGTCGACCTGGGCCGCCCGCATCGCCGCGGTCGAGCAGGACGGCATGTCGGCCGTGGCCGAAGCTGTCGTCGAGCGCTACCTGAACGCGGACTTCCGCGCCTCGCATCCGCAAGCGGCAGCGAAGCTGCGCGACCGGTTGCTGAGAACCGACCCGCGCGGCTACGTTGCCGCCAGCCATGCCGTCGCCGCCGTCGACTGGCTGGATCGCCTGGCGGCCGTGAAGGTGCCGACGCTGGTGATCGCCGGCGGCCGCGACGCCGGTGCCACGCCGGCGATGGCCGAGGCGATCGCCACGCGCATCGCCGGCGCCGAGCTGGAGGTCTTCGCGGGCGCCTCCCACCTGAGCGTCGCGGAGATGCCCGACGCGTTCGCGGAACGTGTCGAGCGCTTCCTGCAGTCGCTGCGTCGCTCAGAATGACAACGTCGATCCCATAGAGAGATTCCCATGAGCAAAGCATTCGCCTCCCAGGCTGACTTGGCCGAGAAGAAGGTCACCTTCACGAAGCTCTCCGACAACGCCTACGCGTACACCGCCGAGGGCGACCCGAACACCGGCATCGTCATCGGCGACGAGTCGGTGCTGGTCGCCGACACGCAGGCCACGCCGGTGATGGCGGCCGATGTCATCCGACGCATCCGCGAGGTCACCGACAAGCCGATCAAGCACGTGGTGATGAGTCACTACCACGCGGTGCGCGTGCTCGGCGCCAGCGCGTATGTGGCCGAAGGTGCCAGCGAGATCATCGCCAGCGAAGACACCCGCGACCTCATCGTCGAGCGTGGTGCGGCCGACATGAAGAGCGAGATCGAGCGCTTCCCGCGGCTGTTCCAGGCCGTCGAGACGATCCCCGGCCTGACCTGGCCGACGCTGACGTTCAAGGGCGAGATGACGCTCTGGCTGGGCCGCCTCGAAGTCAGGCTGATGCAGCTCGGCCGCGGCCACACCAAGGGCGACACGGTGATCTGGCTGCCGGCGCAGAAGATCCTCTTCAGCGGCGACCTCGTCGAGTACGGCGCCACCGCGTATGCCGGCGACGCGTATTTTTCGGACTGGCCGACGACGCTCGACCGCGTCGAGGCGCTCGGCGCCGTGGCCATCGTGCCGGGCCGTGGCGCGGCGCTGACCGACCCGGCGATGTGCCGCGACGGCATCGCGACCACGCGCTCCTTCATCAGCGAGCTCTACGCCAGCGTCAAGCGCGGCGTTGGCCAGGGTCACGAGCTCAAGCGCGTCTTCGCCGACACCGACGCCGCGCTGCGGCCGAAGTACGGGGCCCAGTTCATCTACGAGCATTGCATGCCGTTCGACGTCTCGCGCGCCTACGACGAAGCCACCGGCCACGCCGACCCGCGCATCTGGACGGCCGAGCGAGACAAGGCGATGTGGGCGTCGCTGGGCTGATCATGGCGACGTCGCCCATCTCGCCCGTCTCGCCTGTGCCCGTCGCGTTGCTGTCCGGCTTCGGCAACCAGCACGCGACCGAGGCACTGCCCGGCGCCTTGCCGCTCGGCCGCAACAGCCCGCAACGGGCTGCGCACGGTCTCTTCACCGAGCTCGTCAGCGGCACTGCGTTCACGGCGCCGCGCGCTGCCAACCTGCGCAGCTGGCTGTATCGGCGCCGGCCTTCGGCGCAGCCGGTCAACTACGAACCGCTGCCGCATCCGTGGCTGCAGAGCGGGCTGCGTGGCGGCATCGCCATGCCGCCCGATCCGTTGCGCTGGCGGCCACCGGCCCTGCCCGAGGCCGACGAGGCGATCGACTTCGTCGACGGCATCAAGACCTGGGTCGTCAACGGCGACGAGTCGGCGCAGAGCGGCATCGCCGCGCACCTCGTCGTCGCCAACCGTTCGATGGGCCGGCGTGCCTTCGTCAATGCCGACGGCGAGATGCTGATCGTGCCGCAGCAAGGTCGCCTGGCCATCACCACCGAGTTCGGCCGGCTCGACGTGGCTCCGGGCGAGATTGCGCTGCTCCCGCGTGGCATCGCCTTCAAGGTGGCACTCCCCGACGGCACCGTGCGCGCTTATGTGTGCGAGAACTACGGCGCGCCGTTTCGCCTGCCCGAGCTCGGGCCCATCGGCTCGAACGGCCTGGCCAACCCTCGCGACTTCCTCTACCCGGCGGCAGCGTTCGAAGACGAAGGCGGTGGCGACTACGAACTCGTCAAGAAGTTCGGCGGCACGCTCTGGCGCGCCCGCGTGGCCGAGACGCCCTTCGACGTCGTCGCCTGGCACGGCAACCTGGCGCCATGCAAGTACGACACCGCGAACTTCATGGTCATCGGTTCGATCAGCCACGACCATCCCGACCCGTCGATCTTCACTGTGCTCACGTCGCCGAGCGACACGCCCGGCACCGCCAACTGCGACTTCGTCATCTTTCC
>JBDTCA010000216.1:0-3294 GCA_039923815.1 Caldimonas sp.
CATGGTCGCGACGATCGCCTTCGGCATGGGCATCGACAAGCCCGACGTGCGCTTCGTCGCCCACCTCGACCTGCCGAAGAACATCGAGGGCTACTACCAGGAGACCGGCCGCGGCGGCCGCGACGGCCTGCCGGCCGACGCCTGGATGGCCTACGGCCTGGCCGACGTCGTCAACCAGCGCCGCATGATCGACGAGAGCCCGGCCGCCGAGGAGTTCAAGCGCGGCCAGCGCGGCAAGCTCGATGCCCTGCTCGCCCTGGCCGAGGCGCACGACTGCCGCCGGGTACGCTTGCTCTCCTATTTCGGCGAGCCGAGCGTTCCGTGCCAGCCGTACCAGAACGCCTGCGACAACTGCCGTGCCGCGCCGGCGACATGGAACGCGACCGAGGCGGCGCGAATGGCGCTCTCCGGCATCTACCGCTTCCAGCAGGCCGGCGGCCAGCGCTTCGGTGCCGGCCACCTGATCGACGTGCTGCGTGGCAAGGCGACCGAGAAGGTTGCGCAGTTCGGCCACGAGCGCCTCAGCACCTACGCCATCGGCGCCGCCGTGAGCGAAGTGCAGTGGCGCGCCGTGCTGCGCCAGCTCATCGCCCTCGGCCACCTGCGCAGCGATGGCGACTACAACACGCTCGCCTTGACCGAAAGCTCGCGCGAAGTGCTGCGCGGCGAAGTCACGCTGATGCTGCGCGAGGCCAGCCCGACCGCCGGCCGCGGTGAAACCGCTGGCAAGGGCAGCGGCAGGAAGGCGCGCGGCAGCCGCGCCGGCGGCGCTGCCAAGCCGCCGCCGCGCCCGCTCGATGCGGCCGCCACCATCCGCTTCGCCGCCTTGAAGGCGTGGCGCGGCGAGGTCGCGAAGTCGCACAACCTGCCCGCCTACGTCGTCTTCCACGACGCCGCCCTGGCCGAGATGGCCGATCTGCGCCCCGACTCGCTCGACGCACTCGGCGTGATTGGTGGCGTCGGCGCGAGGAAGCTGGCTGCCTACGGGGACGAGATCCTGCGTGTTTTGCGAGCGGAGTGAGCGCTTCTCCTTCTGAGAGAACCGCGCGCGAGAATTCACCCCGTCCGGCGGCCGCCGCCGTACACCTCCCATGAGGCATCCGCTCCGGCCATGGCCCCGACCGACCCGCCTGACGACGCGCTGATGACCGCCTATGCGAATGGCGACGCCGCCGCATTCGAGCAGCTCTACGCGCGCCACCAGGCCGGCCTCTACCGCTTCGTGCGGCGCCTGCTCGGCAGCGCGCTCTCGGCCCAGGTCGACGAGGTGTTCCAGGACACCTGGCTGCGCGTCGTCCGTTCACGCCAGCGCTGGCAGCCACAGGGCGCCACCTTCCGCACCTGGCTCTTCACGCTCGCCCATCACCGTGTCATCGACATGTTGCGGCGCAGCGGCCGTGAGGTCTCGGTCGACGCTTTCGAGGGCGAGGGTGACGAGCCCTGGCAGCCGCAGGGGGCCGAGGGCGCCGCCTGGCAGCACTGGCCGGCGCCGGCAGGTTCGGCGCCGCAAGGCGAGGAGCTCGCGTTCTGGCGCCGCGCCGGCGAGAAGCTGCTCGATTGCCTGGATCAGCTGCCGGTGCCGCAGCGCAGCGCCTTCCTGCTCCACCACGACGACGGCCTGGCCCTCGACGAGGTGGCGCGCGCGCTCGAGGTCGGCTTCGAGACCGCGAAGACGCGCCTGCGTTACGCGATGAGCAAGCTGCGCACGTGCATGGGCGCCTATCTCGAACCGATCGCCAAGGCAGCGCGATGAACGAAGAACGTCCGCTGCAAGGTGCCGGCGCTGCCGACGACGACGACTTCGGCCACGACGCCTGGTTGCGCGAAGCACTGCGGCACGCGCCCGATGCCGCCGCGTCGGCACCGCCGATGCTGCGCGACGCCATCCTTGCCGAGGCGCGGGCCGCGGTCGCCGCACCGGCCACGGCGCCGAACGGCCCACGCGCTGCGACCGGTGCCATGTCGCGCCGTGCCCGCGAGGCTTTCGTCGGGCTCGGCGCCTTCTGGTCGTGGCTGGCGCAACCGGCGGTGGCCGCGGGCTTTGCCAGCGTCATGGCGGCGATGCTGGTCGGCGTCATGTGGTGGGACCGTCCGCTCGACGAAACGATGCCGCAACCGAGCGTCCCCGCCGCCACCATCGGCGAAGCCATGCCGGCGAAGCCGGAAGCGCCGAGGCCGACGACGCCGGCACCGACGACGGGGACGGCGACGGCAGCAGCCATCGCATCGCCGGCGGCGCCGCCACGGGTCGCGCAACCCGAATCCCGGCAGCGCGCCAGAGCGACGCCACCCGACGTCGAACCTCGACGCGATGATGCCCAGCCGTTCCCGGTGCAGCGCGAGGCCGAGCGCAGCGCAGTCGAGACGCTGGCCAGCGCAGACAAGACCATCGACGCAGGCGCATCGACGAAGAAGCCGGGTACTGACGGTGCCCCTGCCGACGAGAAGCGATCGACGGTGGCGCCGATGTCCGTCGCGGCGGTGCCGCCGGCCGTGACTGCCCCGGCGCCGGTCCCGGCAAAGGAGCAGGCGGCCCTCGGCGCTGCCCGCGATGCGGCCGGCGACGCGGCCAACCCGCTGGCGTCGCTGCGAGCCGCCTTCGCGACCGATACCCGGCGCAAGGCGCGCCGCGACGTCGACGATCAGGCATCGCCGGACGACGACGCCATGAAGCGCTGGCTCGGCGAACTCGATGCCGCCGCGGCCGGCCGCTGGCTCGCCCTCGACAGCGGCGCGGCACGACGCGGCAGCGTCGTGACCGTGCGCGTCGGTGGCGTCGATGCCGCCACGCTGTGGCTCGACGGCCGCACCATCACGCTCGAAAGACACGTCGGCGGCAGCACCCCGGTGTGGCGCGCCGTACTCGCGCCCGCCGCCGCCGAGCGCATTCGACAGACGCTGCCACGCCTGCCGCGTTGAGGCCGTCGACCTTGTTGCGCTAAGGGTGCGCAGCTATCATGCTCGGTTGACTTTTTGCCACCGATGCCCGCTTCGAACACCGCCAGAAAAGACGCCCCCGCGATGACCGCGGACGCCGGGAAAGCCACCAAGACCCCCGCGGTGGCAGCGACCGCGCGGCCTGCCAACGAGTTCGGCGCGGCGATGATCCGCGTGCGCGGCGCCCGCACCCACAACCTCAAGAACATCGATCTCGACATCCCGAGGAACCGCCTCGTCGTGATCACCGGCCTGTCGGGCTCGGGCAAGTCGAGCCTGGCCTTCGACACGCTCTACGCCGAAGGTCAGCGCCGCTACGTCGAGAGCCTCTCGGCCTATGCGCGCCAGTTCCTGCAG
>JBDTCA010000217.1:0-5513 GCA_039923815.1 Caldimonas sp.
CTGGAACAGCGCATGGCACGGCTGCAGCGCCATCTTGGACAGGTCCGCCACGTTCCAGGCACTGACGATGATGCGGCGCGAATCCGGGCTGCTCCTCAGCTGCTCGACGACCGTGGCGATCTGGTCAATGTGGCCACCGTCAGGGGTGGGCCAGGAGCGCCATTGCACGCCGTAAACGGGCCCGAGGTCGCCGCTCGGCGAGGCCCATTCGTTCCAGATCGTGACGCCGTGATCCTGCAGCCAGCGCGCATTGCCATCGCCGCGCAGGAACCAGAGCAGCTCCATGACGATCGAGCGCCAGTGCACCTTCTTGGTCGTGACGAGCGGGAAGCCGTCGGCGAGGTTGAAGCGCATCTGGTGGCCGAAGACGCTCGTCGTGCCTGTTCCCGTGCGGTCTTCCTTGGCGACGCCCGTGTCGCGGACGAGGCGCATGAAATCCTCGTATTGCGAGCGGACCGGACGGGCTGGCGACTCCATCCGCGGATTATCGCCAGCGCGAAGCGCTCTCCCGTGCTGCGAGGGTCAGCCTTGCTCGCGCAGGTAGATCTCGACGCGGCGATTGCGGGCTCGGCCGTTTTCAGTCGCGTTGTCGGCGATCGGCTCCTTGTCGCCGCGGCCGTAGGTCTCGATCTGCTGCGGCGCCACGCCGCGGGCGACCAGATAGTCGCGAACGCTCTGGGCGCGGTCAAGCGAGAGCGGGTTGTTGATGGCGTCGGAGCCGGTACTGTCGGTATGGCCGATGACGCTCACGCGGGTCATCGGATCGCCGGAGAGCGAACCCGCGAAAGGGTCGAGCACGGCGCGGAGTTGCGGCTTGATCGCGAAGCTCCCGGTGTCGAAGGAAATGTCGTTCGGCACATTGAGCTTGAGCTGGTTGTCGGCCGTACGGGTGACCTCGACGTTGGTGCCGCGCGTGGCTTGCTCCATGGCGACACGGCGGTCTTCCATGCGCTTGCTCCAGAGGTTGCCGGCTATCGCACCGACCGCGCCGCCGACGACCGCACCGACGCCGCCCCGGCCGCCGGTGGCGCTGCCGATCACGGCGCCGACGCCGGCGCCGACACCGCCGCCGACGGCGGTTCCGCGTTCGCGCTCGCTCATGTTGGCGCATCCGCTGGCCAGGGCGGCAATGGCGACGGCGCAGACGGAGGAGCGAAGAAGGTGGGTGCGGATCATGGTCGTCTTCTCGTTGGATGGCCGGCGTCGGCCGGCGGAACGCCGAGTGTGCGAACGCCAGCCGTGCGCGTCTGTCGGAAGCGCTCGCCGCGGGCTGTCGGTCGCCGACTACGCCGTCGCCGGTGTCGCTGCGCGGGGCGCCGCCGGCCGCTCTTCGTCGCGGTCGAACTGCAGCGCCGCGAGCCGTGCATAGAGCCCGCCTGCTGCGACAAGTTCGCCATGGGTGCCGGTCTCGACGATCGCGCCGGCATCCATCACGACAATGCGGTCGGCCCGCTGCACGGTGGCCAGCCGGTGCGCGATGACGATCGTGGTGCGTCCCTGCATCGCCGACTCGAGCGCGGCCTGCACCATTCGCTCGCCCTCGGCATCGAGGGCGCTGGTGGCCTCGTCGAGCAGCAGCAGGGGCGGGTTCTTGAGCATCGCCCGAGCGATCGAGATGCGCTGCCGCTGGCCCCCGGAAAGGCGCACGCCTCGCTCGCCGAGAAAGGTCTTGTAGCCCTCGGGCAAGGCGATGATGAAGTCGTGCGCGAAGGCAGCGCGTGCCGCGGCCTCGACCTCGGCATCGCTCGCCTCGGGGCGACCGTAGCGGATGTTCTCGAGCGCGTCGGCCGAGAAGATGACGCTGTCCTGCGGGACGATGCCGATGCGGGCGCGCAGCGCCTCGAGCGCGACCTCGTCAACGCGCTCGCCGTCGATGCGGACGGCACCCGACTCGGCGTCGTAGAAGCGCAGGATGAGCTGGAACACGGTGCTCTTGCCGGCGCCGCTCGGGCCGACGAGAGCCACCGTCTCGCCCGGCTGCACGGCGAGGCTGAAGTCCACCAGCGTCGGCTGCAGCGGCCGCGACGGGTAGCGGAAGGTGACGCCGTCGAGGGTGACCGACGCGCCGCCGCTGTGCACGGGCAAGGCGCGCGGCGAGGCCGGCGAAGCGATCGGTGAGTGCATCTGCAGCAACTCCATCAGCCGCTCGGTCGCGCCAGCAGCTCGGAGCAAGTCGCCGTACACCTCGGAGAGCACGGCGACGCTGCCGACCAGGATGATCACGTAGACGACGGTCTGGCCGAGATGGCCGGCGGTGATGTCGCCATGCACGACCGCCTCCGTGCCCTGGTACAGGCCCCAGAGCAAGGCGCCGAAGGTGGCGCCGATCATGAAGGCGACCAGGAACGAGCGCATCCGTGTGCGCCGCACCGCGGTGACGAAGGCGTGCTCTGTCGAGACCGCGAAGCGGGTGGCCTCGCGGCCTTCCTGCAGGTAGCTCTGCACGACCGGCACCGCGTTCAGCACCTCCGCGGCGATGGCGCTCGAGTCGGCGATGCGGTCCTGGCTGGCGCGCGACAGGCGCCTGACGCGTCGGCCGAAATAGAGCGAGGGCATGACCACGAGAACGAGGATGCCGAGAACCTGCGTCATCACGACCGGGTTGGTGACGATGAGCATCGCCATCGCGCCGATACCCATCACGGCGTTGCGCAAACCCATCGACAGGCTGGAGCCGACGACCGTCTGCACGAGCGTGGTATCGGTCGTCAGGCGCGACAGCACCTCGCCGGTCTGCGTGGTCTCGAAGAACTCGGGGCTCTGCCGGACGACGTGCGAGTAGACGGCATTGCGCAGGTCGGCCGTGACCCGCTCGCCGAGCCAGCTCACCATGTAGAACCGCGCCGCCGAGAACACGCCGAGGGCGACGCCGACGCCGAAGAGGGCGAAGAAGTGCTCGCGCAGCGCCATGACCCGGGCGCCGCTGTCGGTGGCGATGAAGCCCTGGTCGATGAGCGACTTCAGCGCCACCGGAAAGACCAGCGTGCTGGCGGCGGCGAGCACCAGGAACAGCACGGCCGCCGCGATGCGGCCACGGTACGGTCGCAGGAAGGGCAGGAGGCCGGACAGCGCGCGGACGTCTTTCGCCGGCAGGGCTGCGGGTCGGCCCGCGATGGCTGCGGGGTTGGCGAGGGTGGAGGTGGACTTGGGCACGGCCGCGAGTGTAGGCGTTAGAAGCCCGTGCAAATAAAGCATGGGCAATAACCGCCCCGGCAGTGTGAGCCTTGACAATCATTGACTAAGCATCTATATTCGCGGTCATGCCCCGCAAGCCATGTGCCTCTTCCGACCCCACCCGTTTCTACGAGCCGGTCGACTACTGCGCTGACGAAAGCGTCGGCTGGCTCATGAAGCGCGCCCTGCTGTCGATCGCCCACGCGGCCGACCGCCGTCTCGAGCCCAAGGGCATCACGCACGCCCAATGGGCGCCGCTCTTCATGCTGCAGCGGTCCAGGGCGTCGACGGTGGCCCAGCTGGCACGCGAGACGCAGAGCGATCCCGGTGCGATGACGCGGCTTCTGGATCGTCTGGAGGCCAAGGGCTTCTGCCGCCGCCAGCGCTCGACCGACGACCGCCGCGTCGTCCACGTCGAGCTCACGCCCGAAGGCGAGGCGGCGGCACACCAGGTGCCGATGGTGCTCTCCGAGGTGCTCAACGAACACCTGGTCGGATTCTCGAAAGCGGAATGGTCGCAACTGAAAGACATGCTGAAAAGACTGATCGCCAACGGCGCCACGGCTGACACCCGGAGCGACACATGAGGCGCTGCCCGACCTGCCCGGAGATCGACGTCAAGGCCGCCGCTCGCACCGTGACGACATTCGTCGTCGCGCTGGCGTCGATGATCGTGCTGGCGCTTGCCGGTTGCGCCAATCCAGGCGGCATCGAGTCGCATGCCGCGCTCGCCGCGCCCGTCGCGCTCGGTGCCGACGCTTCCGTGAAGGTCGATGTCGTTGCCGCCGACTGGTGGCGCGCCTTCGACGATCCGGTGCTCGCCGACCTCGTCGAACGTGCCGTCGCCGGCAACCCGAGCCTGCGCGTAGCTGCGGCGCGCAGCGCCCGAGCCGGCGCCAGCGTCGCCACCGCGCGTGCCGCAGACGGTCCGCAGCTCGGCTTCGGTTTCGACGCGTCGCGCCAGCGCTTTTCCGGCAACGGCCTTTACCCGCCACCCATCGCCGGCTCGCTGCGCAACTCGGCCACGGCGCAGCTGAACGGTTCGTGGGAGCTCGACTTCTTCGGCCGCAACCGGGCCCAGCTCGACGCCACCATCGGCACCGAGCGCGCCACCGTCGCCGATGCCGACGCCGCTCGGGCGATGCTCGCCGTCAACGTCGCCCGCTCTTACGTGCAGCTGGCGCGACTGGTCGAGCAGCGCGCGGTACTGCAGCGGGCACTGTCGCAGCGCGACGAGGTACTGGCGCTGATCCGCCAGCGTTTCTCGGCCGGCATCGACACCGCCGTCGAGGTTCGCCAGGGCGAGGGCGCCTTGCCCGAGACGCGTCAACAGATCGAGTCGGTCGACGAGCAGATCGCGCTGGCGCGCCATGCCCTCGCAGCCCTGAGCGCCGAGCCGCCGAACACGTTCGACGCCCTCGTGCCGCGGCTGGCCACGTTGCGTGCCATCGCCGTGCCCGACGTCGTGCCGGCCGACCTGATCGGCCGCCGCGCCGACATCGTTGCCGCGCGCTGGCGCGTCGAGGCGGCGATCGGCGATGTCGGCGCCGCCCGCGCCCAGTTCTATCCCAACGTCAACCTGAGCGCCTTCATCGGCCTGTCGAGCATCGGCTTCGACCGGCTGTTGCGAACCGGCAGCGAGCAGTACGGCATCGGCCCGGCGATCCGTTTGCCGATCTTCGATTCGGGTCGGTTGCGTGCCGGCCTCAGCGGCCGTACCGCCGACCTCGACGCTGCGGTCGAGACCTACAACGGCACGCTCGTCGAGGCCATTCACGATGTCGCCGACCAGATCAGCTCGGTGCGCGCCGTCGAGCGTCAGCAGCGCGAGCAGGCGGTGGCCCAAAGAGCGGCAGAGAGCACTTACGACATCGCGACCCAGCGCTACCGTGCCGGCCTCGGCACCTTCCTCATCGTGCTCAACGCCGAGACCAACGTGATCGCGCAACGCCGCATCACGGCCGACCTGCGCGCCCGTGCGATCGACTCGCAGGTGCTTCTGATCCGCGCCCTCGGCGGCGGCTACGCCGCACCGGCCGATGCGCGCAGCCTTGCCGCTGCCGGCGCCACGACCGCGATTCGCTGAGCCTGTTCCCGTTGTTTTAGACGCTTCGCCGTCCGGAGATTTCCTTTCATGAGCCGCCCCGAAGACACGCCCCTGCCGCCTCCGAACCCGCCCGTGGTCGCTGCGCCCGTCGCTGCGCCCGTGGCCGAGCCTGTCGAGGCGCCGGCGCCACGCTCGAACCGCAAGGTCGCGCTCCTCAGCGTCGGCGGCGTGGTTGTCGTCGCCGCGGCGGCCTACGGCATCTACTGGGCGATGTTCCTCAACCATTTCGAGA
>JBDTCA010000218.1:0-5526 GCA_039923815.1 Caldimonas sp.
GCCAGGCGCTTCGAGGTCTGCACGCGTGCCGCGGAGCCGGCGTCACCCTCGCCGCCGACGATACCGACGAGCACCAGCCGCGACGCCACGCCGCTCTTCAGCTGATCTAGCAGCACGGCCTGCTCGGCCGTCGGTGCGGCAGGCAGAAACGCAGAGAGGTCGGCGACGTAGTTCGCGCGCAGTGCCAGCACCGCCGCGATGGCGCAGGCCGCCAGCCAGAGGCCGACCGCGACGAAGCCGCGGCGGCCCGCCGTCGCCGCAGCGGCCATGCCCTATGGGGCCGACCGGGGCGCCGGCCCCGTGGCGGCGACGGGCGTGACCGTCATCACCGAGCGGTCGCCGTCGGCGAGCAGGACCGCAACCTCGCGCACCACGGCATCGCGCCCCGAGACGCGCACCGAGGCGACCTGGCCGCGCAGGCGCAGGTCGCGCGGCACCAGGTCGAGCGACCACTTGCCGGCGTTGCCCGAGACGCTGGCCTCGAACAGCCGCTCCAGCGACTCGCGGTTGCCCGTCAGCGTGCCGCGCACCGCCTCGACGATGACGGCGGCCTCCGGCGACGCATCGAGCTGCATCGTGCGGCTTCGCTCACCCAGGCTCATCGTCAGCGTGTTGCCGGCCACGGCCAGCTTCTCGTGTCGCGGCGACAACGTCTCGCGCACGAACGCATCGGGAGCGCGAAACGAGAGCCGGCCGGAGGACTCGAGGGTGCGGTCGATCAGCTCGATCCGGCGCGTCTCGGTGAAGGTGGCTTCGCCGGCCTTGACGCGGCCGAGCAGGGCGGTGAGCGCGGCGAGGTCGAAGGCGGCCGCGCCGACGGCCGTGCCCGCCGCGACCGTCAGCACGGCGAATGCAACGAACGCGTGAAGAACAGCCCGGCGATCAGGGTGCATCGTGAGGCCTCTTCATTGAGGGTGGGGCAGCAGGAGCGGCATCTGAGAGCGCATCGGCATCGGCCCAGAAATCGTAGAAGTTGAACCAGTTGTAAGGCGCCTCGCGGCACAGCGCCTCGAGCGTGGCCACGTAGCGCTCGAGCGCGACGCGGATCGCGGCGTCTCGCTCGGCGCCGGTCATCTTTTGCGGCTCGCCGAAGTCGGCCAGCTCGATGAAACGCAGATCGTAGTCGCGGCCTCCGCGGTAGATGCCGGCCATGAACACGACCTTCCTTCGCAGCATCGCGGCGAGCCGGAACGGGCCGTCGGGAAAGAGCGCCGGGGCGCCGAGAAAATTCACCGCCACCGACTTCGAGCGCTGCGAGCTGCCGGGCAGCGTGCGGTCGGCGAGCAGGCCGGCGAGGCCGCCGTCGTCGAGCCACTGGCGCAGCGACAGCATCGCGTCGATGCGGCCGAGGCCGATCGTGTGCAGCTTTGCCTTGGGTGCGATGGCCGCGAGGGTGTCGTTGATCAGCCGTGCGTTGTCTTCGTACATCACGATCGCCACGCGCAGGCCCTTGTCGTGGCCGATCATGCGCAGCGCCTCGAAGCTGCCGAGGTGGGCGCCGAACGCGAGCACGCCTTCGCCGCGCGCGAACGGCGCCATCACCGCCTCGGGATGGCTGGCCTCGAAGCGGAACTCGTCGAAGCGCTCCTGCAGCAGGTAGACGCGATCGAGCACCGTGGAGGCAAACGTGAACACGTGCGCGTAGCCGTCACGCCAGGTCGCGGGCCGGCCGAGCACACGTGCCAGATAGGCCCGCGAGGCGCGGCGGGCGTCACCGCCGAAGACCACGAAGTAGAGCGCGATCGGGCCGAGCAGCAGGCGCGACGCGCGGCGGCCGGCCGCCATCGCGATCCAGCGCATCAGGCGAAGCATCGGCAGATTGCTGCGCTCCCGCCGGGCCGTCCACGTCGTCGGCGCCGCCGCGTGGCCTTCGTTCCTGGCGCTGTCGCCGGTCACGGTGTGGGCAGGCCGGCAGCGAGCGCGAACTGGCCGCTGGCGACGGTGCGGGCACCGTCGACCACGCGCCAGTCGAGGCCCTTGATGCCGAGCCTGAACTCGATGGCCAGGCTGGCACCGGGCAGCACCGCGCCGAGGAACTTGGCGACCACCAGCCGTGGCTCGGCGCCGATGGCGGCGGCAAGCCGGGGCTCGTCGTGCGCGGCCTCGAGCACCTCGGCGAGCAGGGCGACGCCGGGCAGGATCGGCTGGCCAGGAAAATGGCCATCGAAGGCCGGGTGATCGGCAGCGATGCGAAGCGGACTCGTGATCGCCTCCGTGCTCATCGCCCGCCGGCTCCGGCAAGCATGCGGGTCGCGAGGCCGGCGAGCGCGGCGGCGGTCAGCTTGCCCGTCGCTTCGCGCGGCAGCGAGTCGACGTGAACGATCCGGCGCGGCAAGAAGGCGGCATCGACGCGTTCGCGCATCGCCGCGACGATGCGCTCGCGGCCGATGCCGGGCGCGACCACGAAGGCGACCAGGCGGACGATGCCGGCGTCGTCGCGCTCCGGGACGAGGCCATCGCCGACGTCCTTGTCGGGCGGCAACCAGAACGCGCCGTCGACGACGCCTTCGATCGAGTTGAGATGGAAGTTCAGGTGGCCGATCGAGCTGCGCTTGCCGGCGATGTTGACGAGGTCGTTGGCGCGGCCGAGCAGGCGGAAGGTCTGCTCGCCCGTGACCTCGAGCACGTCGGCCAGCAGCGTCGGCTCGGCGACGTGGCCGCCGCTCACCACCGTGGCGGCGCCGTCGCCGGCCAGACGCAGGCCGTCGAAGGTGCGCCACTCGGGGCCCGCCGTGGTGCGGCGCGTCGCGACCTGACCGGCTTCGGTGCAGCCGTAGATCTCGACCAGCGGCGCCTGCAGCTGCGTCTCGGCGCGGGCGGCGAGCTGAGGCGAGAGCGGCGCCGTCGCGCAGACCACGAGCGCGAGCGGGGCCACGTCGACGCCGGCGTCGAGCAGCGCCTTCAGGTGGAACGGCGTCGTCACCAGCATGCGCGGCGCCGGCACGGCGGCCAGGGCGACGGCGATGTCGGCGGCGAAGAACGGCCGGCCGGCGTCGAAGGCGGCGCCGCCCAGCATCGCCAGCAACACGCTCGACTCGAAGCCGTACATGTGCTGCGGCGGCACCGTGGCCACGAGCGCGATGCCGGTGAGGTCGGCCTGGCCCAGGAAGCTCGCCAGGCGCGACGCTTCGGCGCGCGCGTTGGTCACCAGCAGGCCCCACGGCTTGGCGTGCGGCACCGGATCGCCGGTCGAACCCGAGGTGAGCACGTATGCAGCGACGAGGTCGGCGGCGACGACCGGCGCATCGACGCTGCCGGCTCGACGCGTATCGTCGGTCGTGCTCGGCATCGCCGATGCCGATCCCGATCCCGCGACATGCTCGACGGCCGGCAGGCCGTGGCCGTCGCCGCCGGCCTCGACCAGGGCATAGGCATCGATGAAGCGCGTTCGCAGTCGCGCCACGGTATCGGCGAGATGATTCGGCGGCAGCAGGCTGCTCTGCCCGCGCAGCAGCGCCGCACCGAGACCGACCGCGAAGCGGTAGCGGTCGGTGGAGAGGTTGAGCATGGTGCCGGCGCCGGGCAGCCGCTCGGCCAGCGCGCCTGCGTCGGCGGCGAAGGACCGACGCGTGATGGCGACGCCGTCACGCCAGGCGATGGCCGCGCCGGGCTCGCCATCGAGCAGGGCGCTATTCATGGGGTCCACCTCGCGCCGATCGTTGCGAGTACGCGTGCACGGCCTGACTCAGCGTTGCCCGCTCGAATTCCGGATGAAGCCGGTAGCGCATCACGTACTCGCCGACGAACAGCGCGACCATCGCCACAGGTGTCACGAAGTTGGCGAAGACGGCCCAGGCGTCGAACGGGGCCAGCAGGTAGAGCCCGATCGAGATGCCGGCCATGGCGAAGAAGTAGGCCGTCCAGGCGACGGTGACCTGCCGCGAGTAGTCGGCCATGTCTGGCGAAAGCCGGCCGTGGACCCGGCGCGCCAGCGTCGTGATGAGGGGCTCGCGACCGGACTGCAGCGTGGCCCCGAACACCCCGCCGAGCAGGGCGTGAATGACGACGTGCTGGGCCAGGTAGAGCGTCTGCGGCGCGAAGCCGCCGCCGTGCCAGGCCTGGAACACGAGGCCCGCCGTGGCGGCCACGAGCAGGGCCGTGATCCAGCGCCAACGCCTCTGCCACGTGTAGAGCGTGGCCAGCAACAGCATCGGCCCGACGATGAGCGCGGCGTTCCAGCCCGAGGCCGGCGCCGAGGTCATCAACCAGTGCGTGAAGGCGACGTAGGCGAGGCCGGCGACGGCGATCAAGGCGGCGCGGGCCCCCATCTCGCGCTATGTCTTGCGGTTGGCGGCGATGTGCTCGGCCAGGCTCGCCAGCGAACGGAAGATGCGCACGTTGTCGGTGTCGTCGGACTTGAGCTGGAAGCCGTAGCGCTGCGAGACCACCAGCGCGACCTCGAGGATGTCGATCGAGTCCAGACCCAGACCCTCGCCGTAGAGCGGTGCCTCGGGATCGATGGCCTCGGGCGCGGTGTCGAGATTGAGGGCCTCGACCAGGAGGGCTGCAACCTCGCGTTGTAGATCGGTTTGAGCGGGTGCCATGCGTGCTTCGAAGACGGAAAAGGGGAGGGGAAAAGAACCGATCGAGTCTAGCAAATGGGTCCTTCCGGCCCGCTCACTCGACCCGTGCGCCCGACGCCTTGACGACGCGCTCGTATTTCGCGAGCTCGGCCGCCACGAAAGCGGCGAAGCGCTCAGGCGACATCGCGATCGGTTCGGCGTAGAGGCCGGCCAGCCGGTTGCGCAGCTCGACCGAGCCCAGCGCCTCGACGAAGGCGGCGTTGAGGCGTGCCGTCGTCTCGGGCGCGAGGCGTGCCGGACCGAACAGGCCGAACCAGGTGTCGATGTCGAAACGGCCGAGGCCGAGCTTCGCACCCGCCTCGGCAACGGTGGGCACCTCGGGCATCGCGCTCGAGCGCTTCGCGGTCGTCACCGCCAGCGCCTTCAGCTTGCCGGCCTTGATGTTGGCCGACGCGGAGGCGAGGTTGTCGAAGTTGAGGTCGACCTGGCCGGCCAGCAAGGCGAGCTGTGCGGGGGCGCCACCGGCGTAAGGGATGTGGACCATGAAGACACCGGCTTGCGACTTGAACATCTCGCCGGCCAGATGGCCGGCACTGCCGTTGCCGCCGGAGCCGTAGTTGAGCTTGCCCGGGTTCTTCTTCGCGTACGCCACGAGATCGGCCACCGAGGCGATGCCGAGCCTGCCCGCGGTCTCCGGCGTCATCACCAGCACATTGGGAACTCGGGCGACGCCGGTGATCGGCGTGAAGTCCTTGATCGGGTCGTAGGGAATCTTGGCGAACAGCCACGGATTGATGGCGTGCGTGGCAACGGCACCCATCACGATGGTGTGGCCGTCGGGCGCCGCCTTGGCTGCCATGTCGACGCCGAGGTTGCCCCCGGCGCCCGGCTTGTTGTCGACCACGACCACGCCGAGGCTGTCCTTGACGCGTTCGGCGAGCGAACGGGCGAGGATGTCGAGCGGGCCGCCAGGCGGGTACGGCACGATGAGCCGGATCGGCCG
>JBDTCA010000219.1:0-3174 GCA_039923815.1 Caldimonas sp.
GTCGCCGCGTCGCTGGGCGGCCTGGCCGACGCCATGCCCGAAGGCGCCTGCCTCGTCTACACCTGCCAGCCGTGGCACCCGCAGCTCGAGCTGATCGCACGCGCCTTGACCAGCCACCGCGGCGGCCGGGCCTGGGTCATGCGCCGGCGCAGCCAGCTCGAGATGGACCAGCTCGTCGCCGCAGCCGGCTTTCGCAAGGTCGCGCAACGCATCGACGAGTGGGGCATCTTCACGGTGGCGATGGCTGTTCGCGTCGCGGCCTGAGCGGTGCGCGTACCGCCGCTGTGGAGGCGCGGGCTCGTCTGGCTGGCGCTGCTCGGGCCGCTGTTCTTCGCGAGCTACGGCGCCGCCAACCAGTGGACCGGCGCGCGTGCCGGCGTGCCGAGCATCGTCTTTGGCTGGGAGCGCCACATCCCGTTTCTGGCGTGGACGATCGTGCCCTACTGGTCGATCGATCTGTTCTACGCCGCGTCGCTGCTGCTGTGCCGCACGCGGCTCGAGCTGACCCGGCACGGGCTTCGGCTGCTGACGGCGCAGGTGCTCTGCATCGCCGCCTTCGTGCTGGTGCCGCTGCGATTCTCGACGCCGCGCCCGCCGGTCGACGGCGCTGCCAGCGTCTTGTTCCAGCCGATGTTCGACGCGCTCGCCGGCTTCGACCTGCCGTTCAACCAGGCGCCGTCGCTGCACATCGTGCTGCTGCTGATCCTGTGGGACTTCTACCGACGCCGTGTCCGCGGATGGGGGAAGCTGTCGGTGCACGCCTGGTCGGCGCTCGTCGGCCTCTCGGTGCTGATGACCTACCAGCATCACTTCATCGACATTCCGACCGGCCTGCTCGCCGGTGCGTTCTGCCTCTGGCTGTGGCCGCTGGAAGGGCCCCGGCCGACGTGGTCGTGGACCGGCTCGCCAGCACGGCGCCGGCTGGCGGCGATCTATGCCGCCGCGGCGCTCTCGCTGGCCCTCGTTGCCGCGATCGATCGTGCTGCCTGGTGGCTGGCCTGGCCGGTGACGTCGCTTGCGCTGGTGGCGGCGTGCTATGCGGCGCTCGGCGCCGAAGGTTTCCAGAAACGAGCCGACGGTCGTCACAGCTTCGGCTCGCGACTGCTGCTGTGGCCTTACCGCTTCGGTGCCTGGCTCAACGCACGCTGGTGGACGCGTGGCCGGCCGAGCAGCGTGGCGCTCGATGGCGGTCGTGTCTGGCTCGGCCGCGTGCCGCTGCCGTGGGAGCGCGATCACGCGCGGTTTGCGCAGATCGTCGACCTCACCGGCGAGCTGTCGCTGCGTCGTGCCGGCGTGCGTTCGATCGCGTGGCTCGACCTGATCGAGCCGAGTGCAGCACAGCTCCTGCAAGCCGCGCGTGCGGTGCAGGCCGCGACCGGGCGCGGTCCGGTGCTGGTGTGCTGCGCGCTCGGCTTTTCGCGCAGCTCGGCGGTGGCCGCCGTCTGGCTCGCTGCGTACGGTCGACGCCTGGCCGTCGACGACGCCGTGTCCGCGATCCGCACTGCCCGGCCGCAGGTGGTGCTCGAGCGTGGCTGGCTCGCTGCCATCAACGAGGCGGTGGCGATGCATCGTCGCGAGGCGTCGGCGTAGCGATGGCGGCCGCGGGAAAGCCGATCGCGCGCGCGGCCGGCGTCGTCGTCGGCGCTGCCGTTCGCTTCGCGGCGCACGCCGTCGTCGGCGTGCGGGCGCTCTGGCACGACGCGCCGCCGACGGCAGGGCCGCGGGTGTACTTCGCGAATCACGCCAGCCATGGCGACATCGTGCTGATCTGGGCCACCCTGCCGCGAGCGGCTCGCCGTGCCGCGCGGCCGGTCGCCGGGCGTGACTACTGGGGCTCGTCGCCGCTGCGACGCTTCCTGAGCCGCCACGTCTTCGGCGTGTTGCCGATCGACCGCGCGGGCGCCTGGAACGCGAGCGTGCCGCTGCAGTGCATGGGCGACGCGCTCGATCGCGGCGAGTCGCTGATCCTGTTCCCCGAAGGCACGCGCAACATCGGCGAGTCGGCGCTGCTGCCGTTCAAGTGCGGCCTGTTCTATCTCGGTCGTGAACGCCCGCATATCGAACTGGTGCCGGTCTGGATCGACAACGCCGGCCGCGCCATGCCGAAGGGCCGCTGGTTGCCGGTGCCGATCCTGTGCACGGTGAGCTATGGCAAGGCGCTGCACGTCGAGCCGGGTGAGCCGCGAGACGCCTTCATGGGCCGGGCCACGGCAGCGGTCGCGGCGCTGCGTCCGCGTGAGGGCGCAGCGTGCTGAGCGATCCGTTCATGCGCACCAAGATGCTGCTGCTGGCGGGCGCCATCGCCGTGCTCGTCGTCGCGTCGCTGGTCGGCGCCCTGGTGAAGTGGCGGTTCGCGCGCGGTCGACCGCACACCGGGATCGACAACGCCAATGCGCGCATCAAGGCGTGGTGGGTCATGGTGGCTCTGCTCAGCGTCGCGCTGCTGGCGGGGCGCGCGGTCACGGTGGTGCTGTTCGCCTTCATGTCGTTCGCGGCGCTGCGCGAGTACATGACGCTCTTCGTCACCCGGCCGGCCGATCACCCGGTGCTCGCGGTCGCGTTCTACGTCGTGCTGCCGATCCAGTACGCGCTGGTGTGGAGCGGATGGCACGGCCTCTTCGAGGTCTTCATTCCCGCCGTCGCCTTCCTGCTCCTGCCCATGGTCGCCTGTGCTGCCGCCGACACGAGCCGTTTCCTCGAGCGCATCGCGGCGACGCAGTGGGGCCTCCTGATCTGCGTGTATGGCCTGTCGCATCTGCCGGCCCTGCTGACGCTCGACATCCCCGGCTTCGAGGGCCGCGACGTGCTGCTGATCGCCTGGCTCGTCATCGTCGTGCAGGGCTGCGATGTGCTGCAGTACCTTTGCGGCAAGCTGCTCGGCAAGCACCCGATCGCGCCCGTGCTGTCGCCTTCGAAGACGCTCGAGGGCCTGCTCGGCGGCCTGGCGTCGGCCACGCTGCTCGGCGCCTTGCTGTACGGGGTCACGCCGTTCTCGCCGCTGCAGGCGGGGCTGCTGGCGCTGGTCGTGTGCGCGATCGGTTTCGGCGGCGGCCTGGTGATGTCGGCCATCAAGCGCGACCGTGGCGTCAAGGACTGGGGCACGATGATCGAGGGCCACGGCGGCATGCTCGACCGGCTCGATTCGCTCGTCTTCGCGGCGCCGGTCTTCTACCT
>JBDTCA010000220.1:0-3521 GCA_039923815.1 Caldimonas sp.
GCGTGCCGCCCGGCAAGAACCAGTACAGCCTGCGGCGCATCTGGCTGACGAAGGAGGAGGAGCAGGGCTACTACTACGGCTTTTCCAACGAGGGCATGTGGCCGCTCTGCCACGTGGCCCACGTGCGGCCGGTATTTCGAGAGTCCGACTGGCAGCAGTACCGGATCGTCAACCAGCGCTTCGCCGATGCCGTCGTCGCCGAGGCGCGCGGCGAGGACCCGGTGGTTCTCGTGCAGGACTATCACTTCGCGCTCGTCCCGGCCATGATTCGCGCCAGGCTGCCGCGGGCGACGATCCTGACCTTCTGGCACATCCCCTGGCCGAATCCGGAATCGTTTGGCATCTGCCCGTGGCGGCGCGAGATCCTGCAGGGCATGCTGGGCAGCACGATCCTCGGCTTCCACACCCAGTTCCACTGCAGGAACTTCATCGAGACCGTCGATCGCTTCCTCGAGGCGCGCATCGAGCACGAGCATTCGACGATCACCTACAAGGGCAAGCAGACGCTCGTCGAGGCGTATCCGATCTCGATCGAGTGGCCGTCCGACGAGGTCGTCGCCGCCTGGCCATCGGTGCCCGAATGCCGGCGCCGCGTCGTCGAGCGGCTCGGCCTGCCGGCCGAGGCCTGCATCGCCGTCGGCGTCGACCGCTACGACTACACCAAGGGCATCCTCGAGCGGCTGCACGCGGTCGAGCGGCTGCTCGAGAAGCGCCCGGAGTGGATCGGCCGCTTCGTCTTCGTGCAGGTGGCGGCGCCGACGCGGGGCCTGCTCGAGGAGTATCGGATGTTCCAGAACCGGATCGCCGACGTCACCCGGCGCATCAACGAACGCTTCGGTCGCGAGGGCTACCAGCCGGTGCACCTGCTCGCCCAGCACCACGAGCACGATCAGGTCAACGAGCTCTTCCGCGCCGCCGACATCTGCGTCGTGACCAGCCTGCACGACGGCATGAACCTGGTCTGCAAGGAGTTCGTGGCGGCCCGCGACGACGAGCTCGGCGTCCTGATCCTGAGCCGCTTCGCCGGCGCCGCGCGCGAGATGAACGAGGCGTTGATCGTCAATCCGTACCACGTCGAGGAGACCGCCGATGCGCTCGACACCGCGGCGAAGATGCCGCCGGCCGAGCAGCGCGAGCGGATGGCGAGCCTGCGCATGACGGTGCGCGAGAACAACGTCTTCCGCTGGGCCGGTCACATGCTCGCCGACGCCGGCCGCTGGCGCCTGCGCGAGCGCATCGAGGCCCGGGTGCAGCGGCACTCGGTCGAGGAATGACGTCGGCCCATCTCTTCTCGATCGAAGGCATGGCAGCGCTCGCCTCGACGATGTCGCGCGGGCCGCTGCTCGCCTTCGACTTCGACGGCACGCTGGCGCCCATCGTCGCCCGGCCCGACGACGCGCGCGTGCCGCTCGCGGTGGCACGGCGCCTCGACCGGCTGGCGCAGCGGCTGCCGATCGCGATCATCAGCGGCCGCCGGGTCGACGACATCCGCGAGCGCCTCTCGTTCGCGCCGCAGTTCGTGATCGGCAATCACGGCGCCGAGGACCCGCTCGCCGGCAGCAACTTCGGCCCGGAGCGGCTCGATCCGGTCCGCGGCCAGTTGCGCGCGCAGGCGGCCGAACTCGAATCCGCCGGCGTCACCATCGAGGACAAGGGCTACTCGCTCGCCTTGCACTACCGGTTGTCGCGCGAGCGCGAACGGGCCCGCCTCGTCGTCGAGGCGCTGGTCGCCGGCCTGGGTCAGGAGGCCAGCGCCTATGGCGGCAAGATGGTCATGAACATCGTCGCCGCCGGGGCCGACGACAAGGCCGACGCCGTCGCCGGCCTCGTCCGCCGCTGCGGCGTCGAGGCGGCGGTCTTTCTCGGCGACGACGTCAACGACGAGCCGGTGTTCGCCCGTGCCGAACCGAGCTGGCTCACCGTCAAGGTCGGCCGCGATGACCCGGCGTCGAAGGCCTCTTTCGCGATCGACGCGACCGAGGTGGCCCGCCTGCTCGACGCCATGCTCGACGCCGTCGCCCGAGCCGACGCGGCAGTCGGAGACCGTCGATGACGCAGACCAGCAGCGGCGGTGCCGCGCAGGAGGTCGTGACCCAGCCGATCGAGGACTACGCGCTGATCGGCGACTGCCAGACGGCGGCGCTGGTCGGCCGCGACGGTTCGATCGACTGGCTCTGCCTGCCGCGCTTCGACGCACCGGCGTGCTTCGCGGCGCTGCTCGGCACCCCGGAGCACGGTCGCTGGCTGATCGCCCCGGTCGCGGCCGCGACCGTGACGCGCCGCTACCGCGAGGGCACGCTCGTTCTCGAGACCGACTTCGAGACCGCCGACGGCGCCGTCCGCGTCATCGACAGCATGCCGTTCGAAAACGAGCGCTGGGACGTCGTCCGGATCGTCGAGGGGTTGCGTGGCCACGTGCCCATGCGCATGGAGCTGGTGGTGCGCTTCGACTACGGATCGATCGTGCCCTGGGTGCGGCACACCGACGACGGCGTCATCGCCGTGGCCGGGCCCGACACCGTGCAGCTGCATTCGCCCGTGGAGACCCGCGGCGATGGCATGCGCACGGTCGCGGACTTCAACGTCGGCGCTGGGGAGCGTTTGTCCTTCGTGCTCGACTGGCGGCTCTCGCACGAGGACGCGAGGCCGCTCATCGATGCCGAAGCGGCGCTGGCGGAGACCGAGCGGCTGTGGCGCGATTGGTCTTCGCGCTGCGGCGCGCCGACGCGCTGGCGGGAGGCAGTCGTGCGCTCGCTCATCACGCTGAAGGCGCTCACCTACTCGCAGAGCGGCGGCATCGTCGCCGCGCCGACAACGTCGCTGCCCGAGATGCCGGGCGGCGTGCGCAACTGGGACTACCGCTTCTGCTGGGTCCGCGACGCCACCTTCACGCTCAACGCGCTGCTGCTCGCCGGCTATACCGAGGAAGCCGTCGCCTGGCGCGGCTGGCTTCTGAGGGCGGTGGCGGGCAGCCCGGCCGACCTGCAGATCCTCTACAGCGTCACCGGCGAGCGACGCCTGCAGGAGATCGAGCTGCCGTGGCTGCCGGGTTACGGCGGCGCCAAGCCGGTGCGCACCGGCAATGCCGCCTCGACCCAGTTCCAGCTCGACGTCTACGGCGAGGTGATGGACACGCTGCACATCGCGCGCGGCGCCGGTATCGCGGACGAGCCGCACGTCTGGCAGATCCAGCTGGCCCTGCTCGATTTCCTGACGCGTCGCTGGCGCGACCCCGACGAGGGCATCTGGGAAGTGCGCGGCCCGCGCCGCCACTTCGTGCATTCCAAGGTGATGGCGTGGGTCGCCTTCGACCGTGGCATCAAGGACGCCGAAGCCTACGGCCTCGCTGGCCCCGTCGACGAATGGAAGCGCACCCGTGACGAGATCCATGCCCAGGTGTGCGACTCCGGCTTCGACAAGGCACGCAACTCCTTCGTGCAGCACTACGGCAGCGACGAGCTCGATGCCAGCCTGCTGCTCGTCACCCTGGTCGGTTTCCTGCCGCCCGACGACCCGCGCGT
>JBDTCA010000221.1:0-7448 GCA_039923815.1 Caldimonas sp.
AGATGTACTTCGGGTCTTCCCAGCCGTTCTTGAAGATGTGGTGAAGCATCCCGAACAGGAACGGGATGTCGGACCCCGACCGGATCCGGATGAATTCATCGGCCTTGGCCGCCGTGCGCGTGAAGCGCGGGTCGACCACGATCATCTTGCAGCCGGTTTCCTTGGCATGCAGCATGTGCAGCATCGAGACCGGGTGGGCCTCCGCAGCGTTCGACCCGATGTACAACGCGCACTTCGAATTGCGCATGTCGTTGTACGAGTTCGTCATCGCGCCGTAGCCCCACGTGTTCGCGACGCCGGCGACCGTGGTGGAGTGGCAGATTCGAGCCTGGTGGTCGGTGTTATTGCTGCCCCAGAGGCTCATCCACTTTCGCAACAGGTACGACTGTTCGTTGTTGTGCTTCGAAGAGCCGACCACGAAGACCGAGTCGGGACCGCTCTGCTTCCTGAGCTCGAGCATCTTCGCGCTGATCTCGTTCAGCGCCTGATCCCAGCTGATGCGCTCGTACTTGCCCGCGACGAGCTTCATCGGCGTCTTCAGCCGATATTCGCCGCGGCCATGCTCGCGCAAGGCCGCGCCTTTGGCGCAGTGTGCGCCGAGGTTGAGGGGCGAATCGAAGACCGGCTCCTGACGGACCCAGACGCCGTTCTCGACCACCGCGTCGACCGCGCAGCCGACCGAGCAGTGCGAGCAGACGGTGCGCCGCACGACGACGGACCGGGCCGGCGCCGCGGCGCTGTCGGCGGCCTGAGCTTTTTGCACCAGCGTGAGCTGCGAGGTGGCCAGGCCAACACCGACGCCCAGTCCCGAACGGCGCAGGAACGCGCGCCTGTCCATGGTCGGCACGGCGCGGCGGACGCCACGGGCCAGGCTGGCGACCAGCGATGACGGTGCGGCCGGAGCGGCCGGGGAAGACTTGCGCGTGAGCAGCATGGAAGGCCTCGTGCGGTTCGCAGGAACGGTCAGGAGCGGGTGGTTTCGTAGTAGCGAAGCACGTGGGGCGTGACCTGATAGCCATCGCCTTCGCGGGTCTTGGGCTTGTCGGCGGCCACGATCGTCGGCTCGATCGTCTGACGATGCAGCGCAGCTGTCGCGATCGCCGCAGCGCCGGCGATGCCTGCGCCCACGACGAGGCTGCGTCGGTCGATCTCGGGGGCCGAAGGGCTCTGTTTCGCGCCCTTGCGCCAGCTGGTCAAAAAGGTCATCGCCTGTCTCCTGACAATCGCGTCACCCCGATGGGTGCCGAAGCACCCGCGAGTCTAAGTGGAGCCTACCGCACCGCCCCTGTCGGTGCATCAGGAGTCTCCCGCGCCGACTTCGACGATCGCTGTACACATCACGCCTCCAGCAGATCGAATGCCTGCGCTTCCACCGCGAAGAAATCGCGGGCGAAGGCGGCGGCGGCACCGTAAAAGTCGGCACGCGGCTGCGCTTCGACGTCCGCGCAGAACGCGTCGACCCAGCCGCGCAAGTGAGCGTCGAAGAAGCGCCTCTGTGACGCCAGGTTGCTCGTGCCCGCATCGTCGCCGGCGATCAGGAAGCGCATCACCTCACAGAGGCTGGCGAGATGGTCCTCGGTCTCGTTGACCGTGGCAACGCGTTCCAGGCCCAGCTGCAGCAGGTCGCGGCGCACCTCCACGAGCGGCCTCTCGTTGAGCTTGCCGACCCGATGGAACGAACCGTAGAGCGACACCTCGGGCTTGCCGATGCCCTGGAAGAGCGCGTCGAACTCTTCGCGCACGCTTGCCAGGGGCAGACGCCGCGCTGCCGCGACGAGCGGACCCCAGGTCTGTTCGAGAAAGGCGCCCGCTTCGGGCGCTTCGGTCACCGCGACCTGGAACTGCGCCTGCAGTTCGGCAGTGAGCGGCGCGTAGAACAGCTCGGCCAGCAGGCCGTAGACCTCCGCGCGCGCCAGCTCCTCGCTGTCGTCGGCGCTTGCGAAGACGAGCGGCCGAGCCTCGCTCACAGCTCGGTGATTCGCACTTCGGACGGGCTGCTGTGGATGTCGATGACTCGACAGTCGCCGCACATCCGCAGCCGATCGGCAGCGGCGCCCTGGAACATCGCGTGGCCGGCCAGCTTGGCAGCCATCGCCTCGATCGCGCGCAGGGTGCCGAAGGGTTTCGCGCAGCGCACGCAACAGAAGGGTTGCGCTTCGTTGAGCACCCTCGCCTGCCGGCGCGCCTTGCCGCCATCGGCCAGAAGCAGACGCGGCTCGAGCGTGATCGCGTTCTCCGGGCAGGTGCTTGCGCACAGACCGCACTGCACGCAGTTCTTCTCGATGAAGCGCAGTTGCGGCAGATCGGGGTTGTCGGCCAGTGCGGCCTCGGGGCAGGCACCGACGCAGGCCAGGCAAAGCGTGCAGGCGTCGCGGTCGACGACAAGACTGCCGAAGGGGCCGGTGACCCCGGCCGACGCACCCGGCAAGGCAATGACGTCGGGCACCGCCTGGGCGTCCTGCATGAGGTGATCGATGGCCAGGTCGAGGGTGACGCGCTTCTCGGCCTGGACGGCGAAGGTCGCCGCGCGTCGCACGGTGTTCGCTGCAGGTCGCTGCAGTGCGCGGTCGAGTCTCAGGAGCGACTCGTCGCCGCGCATGCGCAGGGGGGCTGATGCAGGCGCCGGCCCGGCGCCGGCCAGTGGTGGCGCCCCGCCCGTCGCAAGCGCGCGAGCCTCATGCAGGCGCGAGACCTCGCCGCCTCCGATCAGTCGGAAATGCTCGCCGGCATAGCCGAGGCCGGCGAGGATGGCCTCGGCCACCACCATCTGCGCCGCCAGCGCTTCGCGGTAGGCCGGCGCCTCCTCGTGCGTGACCAGCACCCAGACCTGCGACGCGCCGTGCGCGATCGCTGCCAGCCACAGGTCGATGCCGACCGACGCCGTATGCCAGAGCTCGAGCGGCAACACCCGCGCCGGCACGCCGTTCAGCGACGGGTCGACGCGCGCGGCGCGGCCGAGCGCCTCGATCACGGTGCGGCCGGCGCCAGCGCTGTGCAGCAGCAGCGCTGCGTCGCTGCCGCCGGCGCGCGCGTAGGTCGAAAGCATGGTGCGCATGCGTGTCCCGAGTTCCTGCGGACGCGGCACCATGTAGCTGATGGCGCCGCTCGGGCAGACCGTCGTGCAGGCACCGCAGCCCACGCACAGGTGCGGCTCGACGATGATGCCGCCCGCCGCCCCGAGCCCCTTCGCGCTGCGACCCCTGAGCGACGCGTCGCTGCGAATGGCGGAGGCCGAGCAGACGTCGATGCAGGCCGTGCAGCCGATCTGGCCGTTGCGGCTGTGGGCGCAGATCTTCTGCTTGTAGTTGAAGAACCTCGGCTTCTCGAACTCGCCGACGCATTCGCGCAGCTGCAGCACCGCGGCGACCAGCGCCGCGTCGTCGCCGGCGTGAAAGTAGCCTTGCGGCGGCTGATGCAGCGCAAGCAGAGGCGCATCGCCGAGATCGAGCACCAGGTCGAACGTCTCCTCGGTCGCGACCGGTGCGCGCGTGAAGTCGATCGCACCGGCCGCGTCGCAGGCGCGAACGCAGTCGCGGTGCGAGGTGCAGCGCGAGAGATCGATCTGGTAGCTGAAGTCGATCGCCTGCTCCGGGCAGGCCTCGATGCAGGCGTTGCAGCGCGTGCAGAGATCGAGATCGATCGGGTTGCCGCTGGTCCAGGCCACGTCGAACGCGCCGAGCCATCCGCTCAGGCGCGTAATCTGGCCTTCGTGCACAGCCACCGTGTGGGCCTGCGCCAGCGTGCCACCGGCGCGCGGCAACAGCACGCTGACGTCGAGCTTGTCGGCCAGCAGCGCCGCGGCGCGCGACGAACGATCGGCAGTGCCGATCACGAGCACGCGGCCTGCCGACGAGTAAGAGACGGTGGCCACCGGCTCGGCCTCGGGCAGCCGCGCTGCCGCGATCAGGGCGGCGAGCTTGGGCGTGGCGCCCTTGGCATCCTTCGACCAGCCACCGCTTTCGCGGATGTTGACGAAGCGTATCGGTCGCTCGGCAAGGCCCGGCGCACCGTCCGTCGCCTCGGCAAGCTCGAGGAAGAGTCGACTCTCCTGCGTACACGCGACCAGCAGCTCGTCACCGGCGACGGCTGCACGCTGGAACGTGCTGGCCTCGCGGCGGCAGAGCAGCGAATGAACGGTGGCGGTACCGGCGTCAGGCCCGAGGGCCCGGGCCAGGGCCGGACCGTCGAGTGGCATCGTCTTGTTGCAGTCGCAGATCAGCGTGGTCATCGGATTCGCAAGATGCAGCGCGTTCGGGTGCTGCGGTGGGCGGAAATGCGGGGGCGCTCGGGCCGAACTGTGCCACTGCGGCACCGGCGTCTCCATCGGGACATGCCGCCAGTCGGCCTGGCGCCGGTTCCGGCGCCGCGTTCGGCACGAGCAGCCCTGCAGCGTCGGCGGTCGGGAGTGGATCGACGTGCTGCGGCTCGTCGGCGAACAGGCCCAGCGAGGCCGACTGGTACATCGTGCGCAACATGGCGAGCGGGATCGGGTCCGCCTTGCCGTAGTCGTCGATGTAGGTGTCGAGCCCGTCCATGATGTTGAAGTGCGGATCGCTGAACAGCTTCTTCAGCGCCGCGTTCTTCACACCCGGCGCGACGCCGGGTGCCACGAAGCGCGCGTAATCTGACTGGCGCGTGAGCGCGGCGACGTCGGCCAGCGTCGGCAACGGTGCAGGTTCGGCGAGCGAGACAGGCGCGGCGGCCGGCGCAGCGATGGGCTGGTCCGGCAGGACCTCTGCACGACGGGGAGCGGACGTCGCGTCGGCAGGAGCCGATGCCGCATCTGCCGAAGCCGGCGTCTCGCCAAGCCCCGCCTTGCGACGCGACCAGCGCGAAAGAAAACCGGACTCGTCGCTCATTTGCGCTCTGCCGGTGCGACGAACGACTGCGGCCGCCGGCGCTGCTTCGGCTCGGGCTTGTAGTGCTCATCGGTATAGGCCTGCAGCCAGGCCGCGAGTTCGCCGTGCAACGGCACGGTATCGACCCGCTCCTGGGCATCGAGCCAGCGGCCGGCCTCCGTGTACGAAAGACTCACCGTTTCCGGCCAGGCCCGGGACGGGTCTTCCTCGTCGATGCGCCAGACCACGAACCAGACCGGCGTGCCCGAGCTGAGGTTGAGGTGATAGCCGTCGCCCTGATCGCGGAAAAGCTCCAGACGGAAACCCGGATACAGGGTCCGACGGAGCCGGCCATCGTCGCGCAGCACACGCGCTTCTTCGCCGAAGGCTTCTTCGTTGGGAACGACGTCCACCAGCCGGAAGCGCCAGTCCTCGAACCGGTTCGGCGCCTTCTCGCGCTCCATGACCACCGCGACCACGATGGCCGGGCGCATCTGAGCATCGTTGCGGCTGGCCTCTTCCATCGCTGGAGTCTAGGACGTCGAGCCGGCCTCTACGGGCTTCGCTGTCAATGCCCTTCGCGAAGGCCTCTCGGCTCGTTGCCGTAGCCAGCCGACGCGAGCGGAGCGCCACCGGCGACGACCTGGATGGCGCAGTACTTGAATTCGGGGATCTTGCCGAAAGGATCGAGGGCGGCGTTCGTCATCAGGTTCGCGGCGGCCTCGTGGTACGCGAACGGCACGAAGACGGCGCCCTGCGGCGTGCCGTCGTCTCGCCGCAGATGGATCGCGACTTCGCCCCGGCGCGAGCGCAGCGTCGCGATGCCACCTTCGACGAGGCCGAGGCGGCGAAGATCGTCGCCGTGCAGCGACGCCGTGGCCATCGGCTCCAGGGCGTCGAGAACGCTGGCTCGGCGGGTCATGCTGCCGGTGTGCCAGTGCTCGAGCTGGCGACCGGTGATGAGCACGAACGGGTAGGTGGCGTCGGGCCGCTCGGCAGCCGGAATGATGTCGGCGGGAACGAGCCTGACGCGGCCGTCGGCCGTGGCGAAGCGATCCGTGAAGACGATCGGCTGGCCGGGGTCGTCGTCGCTCAGGCATGGATAGGTGACGCTGCCTTCGCGCTGCAGCCGCTGCCACGAGATGCCGCCGATCACGTCGTGCATCGCACCGCGCATCTCTTCGTAGACGGCGGCCACGCCGGCGTCCTCACCTTCGTAGCACCAGTCGAGGCCGAGGCGCGCGGCCATCTGCTGCACGATCCAGAGGTCGAGGCGAGCATCGCCGGGCATCGGCACGGCGCGCCGGCCGAGCTGCACCATGCGATCGGTGTTGCTCACCGTGCCGGTCTTCTCGGGCCAGGCGCTGGCCGGCAACACGACGTCGGCCAGCCAGGCCGTCTCGGTCATGAAGATGTCCTGAACGACGAGATGCTCGAGCGCGGCCAGCGCCTGCCGCGCATGGTGCAGGTCGGGGTCGCTCATGGCCGGGTTCTCGCCCATGATGTACATGCCGCGAATCTTGTCCGGATCGGTCTCCGGCGCCAGGACCTTGTGCATGATCTCGACGACGGTATAGCCGGGCACCGGGTCGAGCGGCGTCTGCCAGAAGTCCTCGAACCAAGCGTGCGCGACCGCGTCGTCGACACGGTGGTAGTTCGGAAACATCATCGGGATCAGGCCGGCGTCGCTTGCGCCCTGGACGTTGTTCTGGCCGCGCAGCGGGTGCAGCCCCGAGCCCGGCTTGCCGATCTGGCCGCACACCGAGACGAGCGCAATCAGGCAGCGTGCGTTGTCGGTGCCGTGCACGTGCTGGCTCACGCCCATGCCCCAGAGCACCATTGCCGCCTTCGCCGTCGCAAAGGCGCGCGCGACCTCGCGCAGCGTCTGGGCCGGTATGCCGCAGATGGGCGCCATCGCCTCGGGGCTGTAGCCGCGCACGTTCTCCTTCAGCGCGGCGAAATTGTCGACCCGGTCGCGCACGACGGCCTCGTCGACGAGGCCCTCGTCGATCACGGCATGGATGAGCGCGTTGAGCATGGCGACGTCGGTGTCGGCGTTGAACTGCAGGGTGCGCCAGGCGTGTCGCGACAGATCGGTGCGGCGCGGGTCGGCGAGCACGATCCGGGCGCCGCGCTTGGCGGCGTTCTTCATCCACGTCGCCGCGACCGGGTGGTTGCTGGTCGGGTTCGAGCCGATCACGAAGATCACGTCGGCGAACTCGACGTCGCCGACCGGGTTGCTGACTGCACCGGAACCCACGCCTTCGAGCAACGCCGCCACGCTCGACGCATGGCACAGGCGCGTGCAGTGGTCGACGTTGTTGTTGCGAAAGCCCGTTCGAACCAGCTTCTGGAACAGGTAGGCCTCCTCGTTGCTGCCCTTGGCCGAGCCGAAGCCGGCAAGCGACTTCGGACCGTGGCCATCGCGCAGTGCGGCAAGGCGGCCGCCGGCGCGGTCGAGCGCTTCCTGCCACGTCGCCTCGCGAAACACGGCCGACCAGTCGGCCGGATCGGGCACGCCGGCAGGGTCCTTCGCAACACCGTCGCGGCGCACGAGCGGCACGGTCAAGCGCTGCGGGTGACTCGCGTAGTCGAAGCCGAAGCGGCCCT
>JBDTCA010000222.1:0-2654 GCA_039923815.1 Caldimonas sp.
TGGAACGGGTCGTTGGCCGGTAGCTGCAGCTTCAGGATGGCGACGTCGACCGCCGGCCTGTCGATGGAGACGACGCGGCTCGGCAGCTTCCTGATCGCGAACTCGCCGGCGCCGGGCACCGTGCGCGCCTCGATCACGACATCGGTCTGCGGCGCTGCCTGGCAGGTCAGGATGAAGCCCGCGGCTTCTTCGGCGTCGTCGAGCGCCTTCTGCTGATGCGCGCCGTGGATGACGCGGCCTTCGAGCATGCGGCACTTGCAGGAACCGCAGGCGCCGTCCCGGCAGCCATACGGCAGGCCGATGCCCTGGCGGATGGCGGCCCGCAGGATGGGCTCGTCGCGCTCGACGGCGAAGGTCTTGCCGCTGGGCTGGACGGTGACGGTAAAGGGCATGGCGATGCGACGGGAGTGTGTCGCCTAGACTCGGCGCGCGATTTTGCCCTGACGTGACGATGCGACCGACCCCAGGCTCCCGGCCGACCCTGCTCATCGTCGGTTGCGGCGATGTCGGCCTGCGCGTGGCGCGCATCCTGCGTGGTCGCTGGCGGCTGCTGGCGCTGACCTCGAGCGGCGATCGGCTGGGCGAGTTGCGCGGCGCCGGCCTGGTGCCGCTGGTCGGCGACCTCGACCGTCGGGCCGGCCTCGGTCGCCTCGCGGACCTCGCCGACGCCGTCCTCCATCTCGCGCCACCAGCCCGTCACGGCAGCACGGACCCCCGCACTGCGCACCTGCTGGCAGCGCTGTCGCGATCGGTGCGCTTGCGCCGGCTCGTCTATGTCTCGACCAGTGGCGTCTACGGTGACTGCGGCGGAGCCCGCGTCGACGAGACCCGGGCCGCGAACCCGGCCACCGATCGAGCCCGCCGCCGCGTCGATGCCGAGCAGCGCCTGCGTCACTTCGGCCGCCACTCGGGTGCGGCGGTGACGATCCTGCGCGTGCCCGGAATCTATGCGCTCGGCCGTGCCGGTGGCGACCCGCGTGAGCGGCTTGCTCGCGGCACGCCGGTGCTCGCGGCGGCCGACGACATCTACACCAATCACATCCACGCCGACGACCTGGCCCGCGCCTGCGTCGCCGCGCTCGTTCGCGGCCCGCGGCAGCGCGTCGTCAACGTCAGCGACGACAGCGCCCTGAAGACGGCCGACTACTTCGATCTCGCCGCCGACCTGTTCGCCCTGCCACGACCGCCGCGCCTGCCGCGGAGCGACGCGGCGGCCGTGATGTCGCCGATGCAGATGAGCTTTCTCGGCGAGTCGCGCCGCCTCGTCAATACGCGCATGAAGCGCGAGCTGCGTCTGATGCTGCGGTACCCGACGGTGGCCCAGGGCCTGCGCGTCGAAGGAGCTGCGACCGAAGCGCCGTCGAATCCCCCAGAAAACGAGACGCCATGAAAACACTTCTTCTCGCCCAGCCCATGCCGGCCGCATCGTTCATCGACGCGATCGCGTCGCGTGCGCCCGGGGCCGAGGTCATCGAGTACCGCTCGGCGATGAGCGACGAAGAGCTCGCCACCTTTGATGCAGTGCTGGCCTGGCAGCTGCCGCCCGGCCTGGCGGCGCGACTGCCGCGCGTCGGCTGGATCTGCTCGGTGGCGGCCGGCGTCGAGAAGTTGCTGGTGCCCGGACTGGCGCCGCACGTGCGCGTTTCGCGCATCGTCGACCGCGAGCAATCGGCCGGCTTCGCGCAGTTCGTCGTTGCCATGGCGCTGCGGCATGCGCGTTCGCTCGAGCTCTACGAACGCCAGCAGCGCGAACGCGCGTGGACGCGGCATCCGGTGCCGATCGCGCGGCACGCTGTCGCCGTGCTCGGCACCGGCGCCATGGGCGGCGAGATCGCGACATGGCTGGAGCGCGTCGGCCTCGTCGTGCGTGGCTGGAATCGCAGCTCGGGACAGGCGCTCGACGAGGTTCTCGCAGGCAGCGCCATCGTCGTCTGCGCCCTGCCGCTGACGGCCGAGACCGAAGGCCTGCTGGATGCCCGCGCCTTCGCGCGGATGCCGCGCGGTGGCTACCTGATCAACGTCGCCCGTGGCGCGCATGTCGTCGAGGCCGACCTCATCGGGGCCGTGCGATCGGGCCACCTGAGCGGCGCCGCGCTCGATGTGCAGCGGCGCGAGCCTTTGCCGGCGGACGATCCGCTGTGGGACGTGCCGGGCATCACCATCACGCCGCACATCGCGGCCCAGCCCTCGGCCGACACCGTCGGCGCGCAATTCGTGGTGGCGCTGCACGCGCTCGGCCGCGGCGAGCCGTTGCCCAACGAGGTCGACCGCTCGCGCGGCTACTGACCGGGTCGACGAGGCCGCGGGCGCAACGCGCTTGAAGGAGGCCGCGCTTGAAACGCGTTCAGCGCCGGCCGAAGGGCGCCTGGCCGCGCCAGTAGCGAATCGTCAGCAACCCGCCGAGCATGCCGCCCAGGTGCGCGAAGTGGGCGACGCCGGAGTTCATCACGTAGGCACCCTGATAGAGCTCGAGCAGGCCGTAGCCGATCACCAGGTACTTGGCCTTCAGCGGGATCACGAAGAACAGCAGGATGATGCGGTTCGGAAAGATCATCGCGAAGGCGAGCAGCAGGCCGAACAGGCCGCCCGAGGCGCCCACCGTGGGCGAGCCTGAACCCATGACCCCGTTGACGAGCAGCTGGGTCAGCGCTGCG
>JBDTCA010000223.1:0-5478 GCA_039923815.1 Caldimonas sp.
GTTCGTCTCGATCCACGCCGATGCCTTCCTGAACCCGCAAGCACGCGGCGCCTCGGTCTTCGCGCTGAGCCAGGGCGGCGCGACGAGCACTGCGGCGCGCTGGATGGCCAACCGCGAGAACGCCGCCGATCTCGTCGGCGGCGCCAACATCCACGCCAAGGACGAGACCGTCCTG
This sequence comes from Caldimonas sp., assembly GCA_039923815.1. GTDB lineage: Bacteria > Pseudomonadota > Gammaproteobacteria > Burkholderiales > Burkholderiaceae_C > Schlegelella_A. The sequence goes on from JBDTCA010000223.1 coordinate 176, forward strand.
CGCACGATGATCGACATGAGCACCACCGCGCAGATCAAGGACAGCATGAAGCTCGGCGGCGAAGTGCTCGGCCAGATCGGCAAGGTCGGCAAGCTGCACAAGGGCAGCGTCGAGCAGGCGAGCTTTGCGGTCCTGAAGGCGCCCGACATTCCATCGATCCTGGTCGAGTCGGCGTTCATCTCCAACCCCGGCGAAGAGGCCAAGCTGCGCGATCCCGAATACCGCATCCAGCTGGTCGAAGCGCTCGCCACCGGGATTCAGCGCTACTTCGCGCGCAACCCGCCGCTGGCGCGATCGCGTCAGCTCTGACATCGCAGCCATCACGAGGTCAACACCACCATGCTCCACCCGCAGGCCCAGGCCCTGATCGATCTCATCGAGCTGCGCAAGCTGCCGCCCATGCACACGCTCACGCCAGTCGAGGCGCGCGCCTTCTATCGCGATCGCCGGGCCCTGACGCAGCCGACGGCGCCGGCCGTCGAGATCGTGCGCGAGCTGACCGCCGAAGGCGAGCACGGCGCCATTCCGATGCGCCTCTACAAGCCAGCCCCTGCCGTCGCTGGCGACGCACGACCGCTGCCGGTCCTCGTCTACTTCCATGGTGGCGGCTGGACCATCGGCGACCTCGACACCCACGACGTGCTCTGCCGCCAGCTCGCCAACGCCTCGCATTGCGCCGTCGTCTCCGTCGACTACCGCATGGGCCCCGAAGACCGCTTCCCGGCCGCCGTGCACGACTGCCTGGCCGCCACGCACTGGGTCCGCGACCACGCCGGCGAGCTCGGCGTCGATGCCGCACGCCTGGCCGTCGGCGGCGACAGCGCCGGCGGCAACCTGGCGGCCGTGGTGGCACTGATGGCACGCGACGCGGGCGACCTCGCCATTGCCTGGCAGCTGCTGATCTACCCGGCCACCGACATGCGTCGCGGCCACGCCTCGCACACCGTCAACGGCACCGGCTACCTGCTCACGCGCGAAACCATCGCCTACTACCACGACCACTACATCGACGACAGCGCCCACGACCTCGACTGGCGCGCATCGCCTCTGCTCCATCCCGACCTGGGCAGGCTGCCGCCGGCACTGGTGCTGACGGCCGGTTTCGATCCGTTGCGCGATGAGGGGCTGGATTACGCCGACGCCCTGGTCGCGGCTGGCAGCCGCGCAACCTACATCTGCTTCGAGAGGCAGATCCACGGCTTCATCACCATGGGCAAGGTCATCGACGAGGCCAACACGGCGGTGGCGTTGTGCGCCGCCGAAATGGCGCGGGCGCTCGCGCGATAAGCGTCTGCAACGCTGAGGCGAGCGCCCGTTCTCTTTTCTGCAATCAGGTAGGCGCGTTCAGCGCCCGCGCCTTCAGGTCGGCGAAGAGGCCGGCGTGACGGCAGCCTTGGCCTTCCTGGCGCCGCGCTTGACCGACTTCTTGGCTGCCCGACCGGAGTCGGCAGCGGCACTGCCTTCGTCCTTGGCTGCACCCTTGACGTCGCGACCGGTCTCGGCGAAGCCGTGGCCGACCTTGCGGCTGGCGCTGGCGACGGCGTGGCCTGTCTTGCGGCCGGCGCTGGCGACGGCGTGGCCCGTCTTGGTGGCGGCCGACGAAGCGGCTTCGCCGACGGTTTCCGCCGCGGTCACGGGCATGGCGATGGCGGCGAGCGCGAGCGCTCCGAGGGCGAGAGACGTACGGATGATCATGGGTGCTCCTACTGCTGTAAAACGACAGCGGCGCATGATATGCGCCAGGAGTTGCCAAATGAACACACTCGCTCGCTCGCTTGTCCTCGCATCGGTGTTCGCCACCGCGTCGCTCACTGTGCCTTTCGCCGAGGCCGCGCCCGGCCACGGCGGCAATGACGGTGGCAGTTTCTCAGGACGCGGCGGACACGGCGGTGGCGCCTTCAACGGCAGCGGCTCTCGGGGCGGATTCGGTCACGGTGGCTACCGTGGCGGCTACTACGGCGGCCATTACGGACACCACTACGGAGGCTACCGAGGCAACTACTGGGGGCACCGAGGCTACTGGGGGCCGGGCGCAGTCTGGGGCGGCATCGGCCTCGGGATCGGCCTGGGCGCCATCGCCTACAGCACCTACGACCGTGGCTACTACGGCGGCTACCGAGTCTTCAGCGGCGACGATTACGACGGCTTCTACGACGCGCCCGAGGTTCTCGTGGTGCCGACGCGGCCGGCATACGTGGCTGTCGATCCGCCCATCGAAGGCCGCGTCGTGCGCTCGGGCCAGCCGGTGCCGCAGCAGGCGCGGCCGGTCGAGCCGATCTTCTACCCGCGCAACGGCCAGACCGCCGCCGCGCTCGAGAACGACCGCCGCGACTGCAACCGCTGGGCAACGACGCAACAAGGAGCGCTGGTCGATGCCAGCGTGTTCCAGCGCGCCACCTATGCCTGCATGGACGGCCGCGGCTACACCGTGCGTTAACGGGTTTCGCCGGCGGCCTGCCGGCGTGTGAACGATTGCGCGGCAGCCTGGCTTTTGCGCCACGTCGGTGGGCACGAGCGAACGGGAAACGCTACAACCTCGCGCCATGCCCGAATCGTGCGAAGACCCGTTCGAGAAGACATTTCGCCTCGTCTGCCGACTCGACGACGCCGACATCGACTACGTGCGGAGCACCTCCGAGTGGATCGCGCGGTGTGTGGATCGCGCTCTCGCCGTCAATCCGACGGCGGCTGCCGACAGGGTCACGCCGCTCGTGGTCGACATGAGCACGCGCGGGCGCTGGCGCCTGATGCGGCCCGAGACCGTCGGCGAGCAACTGGCTCTGCCCATCCCGCAGCGCGCCGACTGAGCAGCTTCGTCAGGCCGCGGGTGCCGCCGGCTTGGATCGCGAGCGCAAGGCGCCGACGATCACCAGCAGTCCGGGCAACAGGATCGCAGCCCAGATGATCTTGTCGAGGTTTTCCTTGACCCATGGGATGTTGCCGAACAGATAGCCGGCAACCGTCACACTGCCGACCCACAGCGCACCGCCGGCGACGTCGTAGACGGTGAAGCGGCTTCGCGTCATCTGCGCGACGCCGGCCACGAACGGCGCGAAGGTGCGCAGGAACGGCATGAAGCGCGCCGCCACGATGGTGATGCCCCCGTACTTCTCGTAGAACGCGTGGGCCTGGTCGAACGCCTTGCGGTTGAACCAGCGCGAGTTCTCCCACTGGAACACCCGTGGCCCGAGCCGGCGCCCGATCGCGTAATTGCTCTGGTTGCCGAGCACCGCGGCCAGCCAGAGCAGGCCGAGCACCAGCGGCAGGCTCATCAGCCCGGCTGCGCACATCGCTCCCACCACGAACAACAGCGAGTCGCCGGGCAGGAACGGCATCACGACGACGCCGGTCTCGACGAAGATGATGAGGAACAGCAGCGCATAGACCCAGGCGCCGTAGGCCTGCACGAAGTTGGCAAGGTGCACGTCGACGTGCAGCACGAAATCGAGAACGGAGCCGATCATTTCCATGGCCGCGATTATGGTGAGCGGCCCGCCCGGCCCACCGGCCCGGTCACGACGGTGAATGGACTTCGGTGTCGTCGAGCGCGGCCACGGCGCCCAGCCAGGCGGTCAGTGCCGGTGGGTGACGTGCATCGGATTCGTCGTCTCGCCAGCGCCGCTCCAGCTGATTGGCAGCGGCGTGCAGCTGCCAGAGCAGCTCTTCGGCGAGGGTCCACAGCTCGACCCGAAAGGCGACGTCGTCGGCGGCTTCCTCGCCCAGCGAACGCAGTTGTGCGTCGGTGACGCCGGCGTCGTGCAGCATGCGCTGCAGGGTCGCGTTCTGCTCGTTCATCGACTGCAGCAGCGGCGCCTGTGCGGCACCGCTGGCGGCGGCCAGTGCGGCACCGGTGGCTGGCCAGGTGGCGAGCACGTCGGCAGCCTTCAGCAGGCGCTCGATCAGCGGCGCCGCCGCCATCACTTCGGCCGCGGCCGGCACCTGCGCGCTGGCCAGCAGCTTGTGGATCGCAGCGACGCCCTTCGGGTCGTAGCGACGCGGATTGACGCGGAGCAGCAGCGAGACGCGTTGCTCGGGGTGCAGGCGCTCCCCGTCGAACATCGCGGTCACCACCTCGGCCAGTGCCAGAGTCCGGCCGAGCGGGCTCATGGCCGCGCCGACGAGGCCACGCGGATAGCCGGAGCCGTCGAGCCGCTCGTGGTGCTCGACGATCGCGCGCACGACCTCCTTCGGGTAGGCAGGGAAGCGGTCGACCAGCATCGACGTCGTGAGCGGATGCACGTAGACCGGCCGCAGCCGATCGCCGCTGAGGCGGTCGTCGGAGTCGAGCAGCTCGGGGTCGATGTGCAGCATGCCGAGGTCGTGCAGCAGCCCGGCCGTGGCGGCCAGGCCGATGCCGAAGCGGCCGGCGCCACTGTCGCGGGCCAGGTGAGCCGCCAGCAACGCCATCAGGATGCCGTGCTCGAACAACGCCGGCCGGGTCTCGCGCGCCAGCTCGAGGTGCAGCGCCACCGGCTTCGGCAGCGCGACATCGGAGATGGCGTCCAGGATCAGGTTTCGCGCCGCGCCCGCCGGCACGGCCCGCGCGAAGAAGGGCAGCCGCTCGATCACCGCCAGCGCGGCTTCGCGCAACGCAGTGGCGTCGAGACCACCCCCGGTCTCGACGCATTCGTCGAGCGGCAAGGCCAGCCGGTGCGAGACCAGCCGGTCGTACAGACCCTGGTCGATGGCGACGCCGCCTTCGAGCAGCTTGACGCCCTGGGCGTTGTAGATCGCCTGCGACGTCGTGATCGGGCGTCTGGCGCCGAGTTCGACGACGGCCTGCAGGAAGGCCGGCGCTTCCGCCTCCGGGACGGCCTCGGCGACGTCCGGGTCTGAAGTCACATCGTTCATCGTTCTGAACCTAACACGGGTGCCGGGCCGGGCTCGCCCGAAGCAGGAGCGGCTTTCTACAATGGCGTGATGAATGCCGTGCTCGAACCGCGCTTGCATCGGCCCATCCGCGAGCTGCCGAGCGAGCTCATCTCGCAGATCGCCGCTGGCGAGGTCGTCGAGCGGCCGGCATCGGTGGTGCGCGAGCTCGTCGACAACGCGGTCGATGCCGGCGCCGCGAACATCACCGTGCGCCTGTTCGGCGGCGGCATCCGGGCCATTTCCGTCGAGGACGACGGCCATGGCATCCCGCCCGACGAGCTCGCGTTCGCCTTGCACCGGCACGCCACCAGCAAGATCTTCTCGCTCGCGGAGCTCGAAGGCGTCGCGACGATGGGCTTTCGCGGTGAGGCCCTGGCCGCGATTGCATCCGTGGCCGAGGTGGCGCTCGTCAGCCGCATGGCTGGCGCCCC
>JBDTCA010000224.1:0-5183 GCA_039923815.1 Caldimonas sp.
ACGCCGCTGTTCTCGCGCTGGTCGCGCCGCGACGAGTTCGAGGCCGACGCCTTCGCGTGCCTCCAGGCCGACGGCCGTGACCTCGCTTCGGCCCTGCTCAAGCTGCACGAGGACAACGCCTCGACGCTGACGCCCGACCCGCTCTACGCCCGCTTCTATTACTCGCATCCGCCCGCCGTCGAGCGGCTCGCGGCCCTGTCACATCGCCCGCTCGCCACCGCACCATGACCAACTTCCTCGAGCAGAAATGCAAGACGCGCGCCGTCGCCATGGGCGACGACGCCGTCCGTGATCACCTCGCGCAATCGAGCGGCTGGCGCCGGGCCGAGGGTGCCATCGAGAAGACGTTCTCTTTCAAGGGCTGGCTCGAGACGGTTGCCTTCGTCGACGCGCTCGCGTGGGTGTGCCACGTCGAGGACCACCATCCCGAACTGAGGGTGAGCTTCGACCGCTGCACGGTTCGCTTCTCGACCCATTCGGCCGGTGGCATCACGCTGAACGACTTCATCTGCGCTGCCAAGACCGACGCCCTGGTCGCCTTCGTTGGCTGAAGCGGCGGCATCAGCCGAGGCGACCGGGCGAGTCGTTTCCGGCCACGGTCGGCATGTCGTTGTCGAAGCCGAAGGCGGCGAGCGGGTGCTCTGCCACACCCGGGGCAAGAAGAGCGAATGCGTCGTCGGCGACCTCGTCCGCTGGCGGCCGTCGGGCGACGAAGGCGTCGTCGAGTCGTGCCTGCCGCGACGCAATCTCCTGTATCGACAGGACGCCTGGAAGACGAAGGCCTTCGCCGCCAACATCGACCAGATGCTCGTCGTCGTTGCCGCCGAGCCGGTCTTCAGCGAATCGCAGCTGGCCCGCGCGTTGATCGGCGCCGAGGCCGCTGCGATTCCCTCGTGCATCGCGCTCAACAAGCGCGACCTGCCCGCATTCGCCGCCGCCGAAGCGCGGCTCGCGCCCTATGCGGCGATCGGCATCGACATCGTCGGCCTGGCGCTCAAGAACGACCCCGACGGATCTCGCCGTGCCCTGAGCAAGCTGCTCGACGGACGCTCGACGATCGTTCTTGGTCCGAGCGGCGCCGGCAAGAGCACGCTCGTCAACCTGATGGTCGCCGACGCCAGGGCGCAGGTCGGCGAGATCTCGTCGGCGCTGAACACGGGCCGGCACACGACCACGGCCACGCACTGGTACTGGCTCGACCCGAGTCGCACCAGCGCGCTGATCGACTCGCCCGGCTTCCAGGAATTCGGTCTGCGCCAGATTCCTGCCGACAAGCTGGCCTCGCTGATGCCTGACATCGGCAAGCACGCGAGCGAATGCCGTTTCTACAACTGCAGTCATCGGCACGAGCCCGGCTGCGGCGTGCTGACAGCGCTCGAGCGTGGCGAAATCGCCGCGTCACGCTATCGCATCTATCTCGAGATCCTCGACGAGCTGAGCAGCTAACAGCGAGGGGCGATTCGCCGCCGGGCAGATCGATCAACCGATCAGATTCGCGAGCGACAACAACGCCAGCAGCAGCATCCAGAGCACGACCGAACGCCAGACCAGCGCGACGATGCTGCGCAAATGGCCGAGCTGCGGCGGCACGCCGGGAGTCGAACCATCGGCGTCGGTCGACTCGGGCGGCGCGCCGGCTTCGAACGTCTTGGCGCGATCAAGCATCAGCGCCGGCGCTGACCCTCCGCCGAGTCGGACACCGACGGCGCCCGCCGCCGCTGCCAGGATCACGCCTTCGTTGTCGTACTTCCACAAGGAGGCGTCGCGTCGCCAGCCGTTGACGGCTTCCTCGAAGTTGCCGACCACGGCGAAGCCCGACGCTGTCATGCGCGCTGGAATGTGGTCGAGCAGATGGAACAGGCGCAACGACAGCGCCATCAGCCGCTCGTTGACCACGATGCCGCCCTGGCCGCTGCGATACGACCAGTAGCGGCTGGCCAATTCGGCGAGCCGGTAGAGCACGGCGCCCGCAGGACCGAGCCCGAAGGTGGAGCAGAGAACGAACCAGAAGAAGACGCCGAAGACGTGGCGATGAGCGGCCAGCAACGAGTGCTCGATGAGGTGGCGCAGGAACTCCGACGGCGGCAACTCGCTGGCATCGAGGTGTCGCCACTCAGCGAGCAACCGTCTGGCTTCGCTCTCGTCACCGCGATCGAGGGCGCCGCGGATGTCGGTGAAGTAATGGCTGAACTGGCGAAAGCCGAGAGTGAGGTAGAGCACGGCCACGTCGAAGACCAGGCCAAGCAGGCTGGTCGCCTGATTCAGCGCCGCGTAGAGCGCCCAGCACGCCAGCGCCGGCACGAGCACCGTGATGCACCAGACGACCCAGGCGTGACCCTCGCGGCCGGCATCGAAGTTGCGGGCGGTCGCCTCGATCCAGCTCGTCAGCGCGTCATGGACCGGATTGCCCCGAGGCAGAGGCTTCACCTGCTCGAGCAGAAGTGCGAACAGGACGGCGAAAAAACTCATGCCGGTCGATCATAGCGGCGGGTCTTGCACGACCCGCAGGCCGCGTCGATCAGGCCGCGAGAAAGCGGTAGAGGTTCCGGAGCATGGCGGCCGTGGCGCCCCAGATGAAGTAGCGCCGGGGTTGGCCGTCGGCATCGACCCCTTGCCATGGAATCGACAGGAACTCACGCCGAACGCCAGCGATGTCGACGGCATGGCGCTGATGATTCGCCGGATTCATCAGCCAAGCCAGCGGCACTTCGAACACCTCGGCAACCTCGAACGGGTCGGCGCACAGTGCCAGGTTCGGCCGCACGAGACCGATCACCGGCGTCACGACGAAGCCGGTGCCGGTCGTGTACGTGGGCAGGGTGCCGAGCACCTCGACCTCGGCCGGTTCGAGGCCGATTTCTTCATGGGCCTCGCGCAACGCCGTCGCCACGGCGTCGGCGTCGCGCACCTCGGCACGACCACCCGGGAAACTGATCTGGCTGGGGTGGTCGTGGAGATGGTCGGTGCGCTGCGTCAGCAGCACCGTCATCGTGTCTCGCAATACGAGCGCGACGAGCACCGACGCATCGGCCGGCGGCCGATCGGTGAACCGCCCTTCGACCGTGATCTCGGGCTGCCAGTGCGGGTGGACGACGAAGCGTTGGCGAATCGCAGCCGAGTCGAAAGCCGTGGCCGCCACGGCAGGAAGATGCGAGTCCGTTCCGAGGACCGGCAGGTCCTCGGGCTTGAACGAAAGACTCAGGCCAGCTTCTCTTTGATTCGCGCCGACTTGCCCGAGCGCTGGCGGAGGTAATAGAGCTTGGCGCGACGGACATCGCCGCGGCGCTTGACCTCGATCGATGCGATCAACGGGCTGTAGGTCTGGAACGTGCGTTCCACGCCCTCACCGCTCGACACCTTTCGAACGATGAAGCTCGAGTTGAGGCTGCGGTTGCGCTTGGCGATGACGACGCCTTCGAAGGCCTGCAGCCGCTTGCGCGTGCCCTCCACGACCTTGACGCTGACGATCACGGTGTCGCCCGGCGCGAAGACCGGTACGGGGCGGTTGAGGCGCGCGATTTCTTCGCGCTCGAGAGTCTGAATCAAGTCCACGGGAGAGCTCCTGGCGATCGTGCGGGCGTTGTTCGAAGAATGTGGCGGCTTGGGAGCTGCCTGTGTCGGAGCGCGCGGCAAGCCCTGGGAGCCCGGTGCGCGACCCTGCGCTGCAGAGGATCGGAAAAACCCGGAATTATAGCTTTGCGGTGGGCGGCGCTGCGAGGAACGACTCGTCGGCAGCGTCAAGACGCCCCTCGACGCGCGCCTTGGCAAGAAGCTCCGGTCGCCGTCTCGCGGTCAGCTCCAGCGACTGTTGTCGGCGCCAGCGGTTGATCGCGGCGTGATTGCCGGACATCAACATTGCCGGCACATCGCGACTGGCCTGCGACGCGTCGAGACGCTCCGGACGGCTGAAATGCGGACAGTCGAGCAAGCCCTCGGAAAAGCTGTCCTGCTGATGCGATCGCGCATCGCCGAGAACGCCGGGCTGCAGGCGGGCGACGCCGTCCAGCAGGACGAGCGCCGGCAGTTCGCCGCCCGAAAGAACATAGTCGCCGACGCTGATCTCGATGTCGACGTGGTCGTCGATGAAGCGCTGGTCGACGCCTTCGTAGCGCGCACAGAGAAGGATCGCGCCTGGGCTGTTGGCGAACTCGACGACCGAGTCCTGGCGCAGAGGGATCCCGGCCGGAGAGAAATTGACCAGCGGCGCCGGACTCGACTCGGCGCGCTCGACGCGAATCGCGGCGAGGACACGAAGCAATGGCTCGACCAGCAACACCATGCCCGGGCCACCGCCGTAGGGGCGATCGTCGACCCGCGCATGCGGCGGGTCGCCGAAGTCACGCAAGGCCCACAACCGCACGTCGACCTGCCTGGACTCGAAGGCCCGCCGCGTCACGCCGTGCACGAGGGGCGCGGCGAACAATTCCGGAAACAGGGTGATGACGTCGAAGCGCATGGCCGTGGCGTCAGTAGTCGAGGCCCCAGTCGACGATGATCCGGCGCGCCCCGATGTCGACGCTGTCGACGTAGGCCGACACGAACGGGATGAGGATCTCGTCGGCGCTCTCGCTGCCGAGGATTCGCAACACGCCTTGCGAGCCGGTGTCGATCAGCCCGACAACCTTGCCGAGTACGGCCCGATCGCGATTGACGACTTCCAGACCGATCAGGTCGGCCCAGTAGAACTCGTCCTTGCCGGTGGCCGGGAAGCTCGTGCGCGGAACGAAGATCCGCGCGCCGCGAAACGCTTCCGCCGCCGTACGGTCGGCGATCGCCGCCGAGGTGGCGACCAGACCGTCGCCGTGCTCACGAACCTCGCCGATATTGAGCACCGTGGCCGGCAGAGGCACCACCTGGCGGGCAAGTGTTTCGGCGGGCTTGAGGTACCAGCGCTTCGAGCCGAGGAGCGCGTCGGCAGGCTCTGCGTATGGCTGGACCCGGATCCAGCCCTTCAGCCCCCAGGCCTCGACGATGCGCCCGACCTCCAGGACGTCGGCGGGCCAGCCAGCCGGCAACAGTGCGTCAGACAGCGGCGGTCTTGGCCTGTTCAACCAGGCGCTTGACGGTCGGCGACATCTGGGCGCCGTGACCCGTCCAGTGCTCGACGCGATCGAACGCGACGCGCAGGGGCTGCTCGCTGCCCGAAGCCACCGGGTTGTAGAACCCGACGCGCTCGATGAAGC
>JBDTCA010000225.1:0-4791 GCA_039923815.1 Caldimonas sp.
GCTATCACGACATCGTGCCGGCCGTCGAGCGCGTGGAGATCGGCTACACCTGGTATGCCCTGCGCTGGCAGCGAACGCACGTCAACGCCGCCGCCAAGCTGCTGCTCATGAGCCACGCCTTCGAGACGCTGGGGACTCGCCTGGTGGGCTGGCGCACCGACAACTTCAACTTTGCCAGCCAGCGCGCCATCGAGCGGCTCGGCGCGCGCCGCGACGGTGTCGTCCGCCATCACGCGCTGCGCCGCGACGGCAGCGTCCGCGACACGGTGATGTACAGCATGGCGGCCGGCGAGTGGCCCGAAGCGAAGGCCGAGCTGCGCTGGCGGCTGGCCAAGGCACGCTGATGGCCGCGCGCAAGAAGAACTTCGACGTCGAGGCGCTCTGGCAGATCGAGCGCGTCGGCAGCCTGTCGCTGTCGCCCGACGGCGCCCAGGCCGTCTGCGCGGTGAGCACGTTCTCGATGGAGGCCAACAGCTCGGCGACCAGCCTGTATCTGCTGTCGTCGTTCGGCGGCGAGCCGCGACGGCTCACGACCTGCGGCGACAAGGATGGCCGGCCGGCCTGGTCGCCGGCGGGCGACGCGATCGCCTTCGTCGCCAGGCGCGAGCAGGAGGGCAAGAAGGACGACACACCGCAGCTGTACGTGATCGCGCCCGACGGCGGCGAGGCGCGGCGCGTCAGCGCCTTCGCACCCGGCATCGAGGCCTTCAAGTGGTTTGCCGACGGCAAGCGCATCGCCTTCGTGGCCTGGGTCTGGCCCGACGCCCGGGGCACCAAGGCACAGGCCAAGAAGCAGAAGGCGTGGAAAGAGCGCAAGGAGAGCGGCTACGCCACCAGCGAGGCGTTCTATCGCTTCTGGGACCACAACCTGCCGATGGAGCGCGCCGCCCATCTGCACGTGCTCGACGTCGCCAGTGGCCGCATCACCGACCTCTTCGAAGGCACCGGCTTCGAGCTGACGCGGGCCGACCCCGACGCGAACTCTTTCGACGTCGCCGCCGACGGCCGCCACATCGCTTTCGCCTACGACCCGGCCGCCGACAAGCGCATCGACAACTGCAAGGCCATCGCCGAAGTCAACGTGCGCAGCGGCAAGATCGCGACGCTGGCCATCGACTCGGGTTGGGATTTCGACTCGCCGCGCTACAGCCCCGACGGTGGCCGCGTCGCCTTCATCGCCAGCCATCTCGGCCGACGCCACACGGCGCCGCCGCAGCTCGCCAAGGTGCAGCGCGGCGGCAAGTGGCGGGTGCTGAGCGACACCTGGGATCACGCCGTCACGGCGCCGCTGGTCTGGTCGCGCGACGGCACGGCGCTCTGGTTCACGGCCGAAGACCGCGGCCGCTGCCACCTCTATCGCTACGCCGTCGAGAGCCGCACCGCCGCGCTCGTCGTCGAAGGCGGTTGGGTCCACGCCTTCGACGTCGCCGGCGACAGCGTCGCCAGCGTCGCCGATGCCATGCAGCATCCGGCCCGCGTGCATGTGCAGCAAGGTGGCGGCGCCGCCGTGCGCGTGGAGAAATTCAACGACGAGCTGCTCGCCGGCTTTGCCTTCGGCCACCACGAGAGCCGCGAGTTCAAGGGCGCGCTCGGCGAGCCGGTGCAGATGTGGGTCGTGTACCCGCCCGGCTTCGATGCCCGCAAGAAGTACCCGGTGATGCACAGCATCCACGGCGGCCCGCACTCCAGCTCGGGCGACACCTTCCACTACCGCTGGAACAACCAGCTCTTCGCCGCGCAGGGCCATGTCGTCGCCTGCGTCAACTATCACGGCTCGAGCGGCTTCGGCAACGCCTTCCTCGACAGCATCACGCATCGCTGGGGCGAACTCGAGCTGCAAGACGTGGAAGCCGCCACCGACTGGTTGCGCAAGCAACCCTGGTGCGACCGCAGCCGAGTCTTCGCCACCGGCGGCAGCTACGGCGGCTACATGGTGGCCTGGATGAACGGCCACGTGCCGGCCGGGCGATACCGCGCCTTCGTGTGCCACGCCGGCTGCTACGACTGGCGCGCCATGTTCAGCGGCGACGCCTACACGTGGTTCGGTCGCGAGCTGGGCGCCTGGCACTGGGACGACCCCGCCAAGGTGCAGTCGCAAAGCCCCGACACCTTTGCCGCCCGCTTCGCCACGCCCACGCTGGTGATCCACGGCGCCCTCGACTACCGGGTGCCCGACCAGCAGGGCCTGGCCTACTACAACACGCTGAAGGCGCGCGGCGTCGACGCCCGCCTGCTCTGGTTCCCGGACGAGAACCACTGGATCCTGAAGCCGCGCAACTCGCGGCTCTGGTACGGCGAGTTCTTCGCGTGGCTGAAGCGCTGAAGGGCCGCGCCGTCCTGTTCCGCCTCGGCATTCGGACGCGGATGCTGCTCGTCACGTTCGCGCTGGGGTCTCTCTTCGTGCTGTACGTGGCGTACAGCACGCTGCAGCAGGCCGGCCGAGACCAGGAAGGCGTGCTGGAGCGGGTCCGCCTGGTCGCCGCCGTCGCTGCGTCGCGACTCGACGACAACGTCGGCGACATCACGCAGTTCCTGAACGGCCTGGGCGGCGCCCTCGGCATCGACGCCGCGGCCACCGCGAGCAACGACGTCGTCCTGCGCTCGATGGTGGCGCGCATGCCCGCCAACGTGCTCTCGGTGCAGATTTGGGACCTCGACGGCCTGAACATCGGCAGTTCGGAAGCACTGCCTCCGGGCCAGCGACCCCGCGCCGGAGAGAGCGCCTTCTTTCGCTCCGCCCTGAACAACCCCGGGGTCACGACAGAAGCGCCGTTGCGCCTGCGCAAGGGCGCCGACTGGACGGCCGTGTTCGCGCTACCCGTCACGCGCAATGACCGTGTCGTGGCCGTCATGTCGGCCACCAGCGATCTCGGCACGCTTCCGCGCGTCATCAGTCCGACCGAGGACCTGCCGCCGGGCACCTTGATCTCGGTCATCGACAGCGACGGCCTCTTTCTGGCCCGCTCGCTCGATCCCGACCGCTGGATCGGCCAGCCCGCCCCGCTCGACCGGGCCACGATCGAACAGCGCCTGCACGAAGTCCGCGGCAGTTCGAAGGTGACCGGCGTCGACAAGGTGGCGCGCATCTTCGGCATCGCCCACACCCGCGTGCTGCCCTGGCTGGTCTACGTCGGCATACCGCTCGATGCGGCGCTCGCGCCGGCCCGCGCCCGCACCCGCGAAGGCATCCTCCTCGGCCTGGCGATGCTCGCTGCCGGCCTCGTCATCGCGGCCCAGGGCGCTGGCCGCATCTCGCGGCCACTGCGCGAGCTGAGCGCCGATGCCGAGCTGATCGGCGAAGGCCACCTCGACCACCGAAGCCAGGTCCGGACCGGCGGCGAGATCGGTGCGCTCGCCGTCGTCCTGAACCGGATGGCGCAAGCCCTGCAGGAGCGCATCGCGGCGCTGGGGCGAAGCGAGGAACGCCTCCAGCTCGCGCTCGAAGGATCAGAGCAGGCGCTGTTCGACTGGGACATCGCCGCCGATCGCATCCACTACAGCGCCAAGAGCTCCGAGATGCGCGGCGGCCCGGCCGTGGAGATCGATGCGACGCCCGCCGAGATGCGCGCTTTCGTGCATCCGGACGATCTCGACGAACTCATGCGACGCAGCCGCGCCGCCCTTCGTGGCGAGACCGCGACCTACGAAGCCGAGTTCCGCGTCCGCACGTTCGCCGGCGAATGGATCTGGCTGCGCAGCCTGGGCCGCGTCGTCGAGCGCAACGCCAGCGGTCGGGCGCTGCGGCTGGTCGGCACCGACATCGACATCACCGTGCGCAAGGATGCCGAAGCCGCACTTCGCCATCGCGCCGAGATCGACCCGCTCACCGGACTGCCGAACCGGGCGCTGTTCAGTGACCGGATCGTCGAGTCGATGGCACGCGCGAAGCGGGGCGGCAAGGCGCTGGCGGTGTTCTTTATCGACGTCGACCATTTCAAGGCCGTCAACGACGACCACGGCCATGCCGCCGGCGACCACGTGCTGCGCGCCGTCGCCCAGCGCCTGCGTGGTTCGGTACGGGCGACAGACACGGTGGCGCGCCTCGCCGGTGATGAGTTCACCCTGATCCTCGAGGGCCTCGAGTCGCAGGAGGAAGCGCGCACGCTGGCCGGCAAGATCGTGGCCGCGCTGCGTCCGCCCACCCTCTACGAAGGCATCCCGATCGCGATCTCGGTGAGCATCGGCGTGGCCTTCCTGTCGGCCGGCGACCGCGAGCCCGCCGACCTCCTGCGCCGCGCCGACGTGGCGCTGTACGACGCCAAGCGCCGCGGTCGCGACGGTTACGCCATGGCGACCGCATCCTGAGCGTGCCCGCCGACGCCGCCCGCATCGAGGCGGTGGCGGCGCGGATGCGCCGGCCCTCCGGTCAGAGCGGCTGCTTGACGGTGCGCAGGTAGGGCTTGATCGTCTTGAAGCCGCCCGGGTACTTCGCCTTGGCTTCGTCGTCTGAGACGCCGGGCACGATGATCACGTCGTCGCCGTGCTTCCAGTTCACCGGCGTCGCAACCTTGTGCTTTGCGGTGAGCTGCATCGAGTCGAGCACGCGCAGGATCTCGTCGAAGTTGCGACCGGTGGTCATCGGGTAGGTCAGCATCAGCTTGATCTTCTTGTCGGGGCCGATGATGAAGACCGAGCGCACGGTGGCGTTGTTGGCGGCGGTGCGTCCGTCGGCCCCGACCTCGTCGGCCGGCAGCATGTTGTAGAGCTTGGCGACCTTGAGGTCGTGGTCGCCGATCATCGGGTACTTGACCTCCGAGCCCTGCGTCTCGTGGATGTCCTTGGCCCAGGCGC
>JBDTCA010000226.1:0-6038 GCA_039923815.1 Caldimonas sp.
GGACGATGGGCGCTGCATTCGCGCTCGTCGGGTCGCTGACGCCACGAAGCTTGCCGTAGTTGTAGAGGCTCGGTCCGATCGTGCCGTACGAGATCTCGGACTTGCTCAGCTGGTGGCAGTTGTAGCAATTGCCGCCGTTGGGTGCCGTTGCCGGGTCCGACCAGGTCATGCCACGGCCGTTCTGGGCCAGCTTCTCGCCCTCCTTCCAGTCGCCCAGGTACTTGCCACCGGGCGGCGGCTGGATCGTCGCCAGCTCGAGCTTCTCGAGCTTCGCCACGACTTCGGCTGACGGCGCGGTCTCGCCGGAACATGCCTTCTGCACCGGATCCTGTGTCAGCCGATCCAGCGTGGCCTGCCCCTGGGCATGGAACGAGGTCTTCAGCATGGCCTGCATCGCCACGTCGCCCGAGGGGGTCGATGATGTGGAAACACAGCCGGCGACGCCGAGTGCGGCCATGGCGGAGAAGGCCGCCAAACGTGTTTTTCCTGAGCGGTTCATGTCGGCTCCTTTCAGCGCTTGATAGCGGGCGCGATCGACTCGGCGCCCTTGGCGTTCACGCCGAGATAGGTCGACAGCGCGATGGTCACGTCGGAGACGTATCCCGGCGACGGGAATCGCTGCTGGCGGAAGCAGTCGTTGAGGCGGCGCTGCATCCCCCAGAGCTGGCCGCTCGAGACGCGATAGGCCGGCCAAGAGCCGAATCCTTCACCCGCGCCCTTGTTGGTCGTCAGCTCGGGCAGATCCTGCAGCCGGATGCGCTTGCCCTCCTGCCCGTGGCACGAGGCACAGGAGAAGTCGTACGGACCACCGCGGAAGTAGAAGAGCTTCTGACCGGCGGCGTACATCTCCTTCTCTTTCTGATGGACCTGCGGGAGACTGAACTTCATGCCGCTCGACTCGCCCGAGACATAGGCGACCAGGCTTTCGATGTTCACCATCTCGCCTTTGCCGAAGGGCGTCTTGGCGATGGCCGCCGAGTCGAAGCCCTGTAGTTCCTGCATGCACGTGAGGAGGCGGGACTCGAGATCCTGGACGCGGTTCGTGTCTGCAAAGAAGCGCGGCAGCTCGACGAACGCACCCTTGACCACACCCGGGCCGCGGCCGAGATCGCAGCGTTCGAGCGAGGCCTTCTTCGGGCCGCGCGACTGCTTCCACAGCAGCTCGCCCTTGGCCTGCCACAGCTCCGCAGGGTTGCCGTCGGCGAGCATCGCGCGATATTCGGCAATGCCGTCGCTCGCCGATTGAGCAGAACACGGCAGTGCGCAGGCGAAAAGCGCAGCAGCGACGAATCTTTTCATGGTTGTCTCCCGGACTCTTGACTTCGAGATGGCGCGCCAACGCGCCGAGGCGCGGTCACGCGCCGGCTAGGAGATCGTCGCCTCGTCGGTACGCGTCTCGCCCATGTTGTCGGTCCAGGTCACGGTGACCTTGTCGCCCGGCTTGGCACCCTTGAAGCGGAACTGCAGATACGGGTTCTGCGAGATGGCCTGGCCCCACTTGGCAGTCAGCACGGTCTTGCCGCCGCTGCTGGCCTTGACGTCATTGATGTAGTGCGCCGGCACGGTCTTGCCGCTCGCATCCTTGCGGAAACCTGTTTCCATGGGGTGGGCCATCAGGACGCGGACATCGGTCACGCCGTCCTTGTTTGTCGCGCGAATGCGCATCGGATCTGCCATTGCTGTCTCCTGGAATTCTGTTCAGAGGAATCGTTCAGCCGCCGCAGCCGCCGAGGGTGACCTTGGTTTCCTTCGAGGTCGCGTAAAGCTTGCCGTCGGCCTTCACCACCGCCCACACCTTGGTGCTCTCGCCCATCTTGGCGCGCGTGGACACGTAGCCTTCCGTGCCCTCGGGAATCGTGAACGTGGCGGTCAGCGGGAACGGGTTCTTCTCGACCAGGATGTAGATCGCCTCGGTCTTCGGCAGGTTGCTCGTGACGGCGATCGGCACAACGGCACCGTTCTCGGCGATGTCGGGCGAGGTGAGCGTCACGTCCTTGCTGTCGGCGGGCTTGCCGCCGATGGCCGCGAACGCATCGGCGAGCGTCTTCGCCTCGAAACCGGGAGCATCGGCGGCGAGCGCCTGCTCCGCCGTCAGTGCGCCACAGCTCACGAGCAAGGCCATCCAGCCGGCTTGCTTGATCACATCTCTTCTCGTCGTCATCTTGGTTCTCCTTGAGAGTTTCTAAGTGCCTTGCCGCCGATCACGGCCTGGCGCCGCCCGCCAGCCACTGTGCGATGGCCTTGGCATCGGCGTCCGCCACCTGGGCCTGAGGCGGCATCGGAATCGGCCCCCAGACGCCCTGCCCACCGCCCTTGATCTTTCCGGCGAGGTACTCGACACCATCGGCCCGTCCGGCATATTTTTTTGCGACGTCCTGGAACGACGGGCCGACGATCTTGTTCGCGACGCCGTGGCAGCTGGTGCAGGAATTCGACTTGACGAGGGCCATGGCCTGCGCGGCGCCGGGGCTGGCCGGTCCGGCAGCCGAGCTGGCGGCCACGGCAGGTGACGCGGAGGCCGAGGCAGCCTGCTCCAGACGGACAAGGCGCTGCATGCTTGCGTGCCCCTGCCCAGGAGGCAAGGACGTGTCGGTGCCGCGGGCCGGGCCGAAGGGCCGGACCTGATCCGCGATGTTGCCGTTGGAGTTGCGCGCCTCGACCGGCAACGACGATTCGATCTTGCCCTCGACCGGGCAGTTGGTCATGCAAAGCGGATTGCTCACGTCGCCCTTGCCGCGTGTCAGCCACATCGGCTCGTAGAACACATGGCCGAGTCGATTGGGCAGGCGCGCCTGCACCTCGGCGATGTTCTTGTCGGAAAGCGTGAAGTCGGCCGGGACGATGTCGCCGAGGTTGAGGATGTAGGCCAGCACGCCGTAGACCTCGTCGGTCTTCAGCGACTTCGGCGCATTCCACGGCATTGCACGGTTGATGTAGTCCCACAACGACGCGAGCTTCGACACTTTCATGAGCGTCGTGCGGTGGGGATAACCGGGGTGCGAGAGCGCATAGACATGGCCCGACTCGATGTCCTTCTTGGTCGTGCCGCCGACGATCGGCGTGAAGACCGAGTTCGACTCACCGAAAGCACCGTGGCAGGAAGAACACTTCGCATCCCACACGCGCGTGCCGAGCTCGACGCTGCCCGAACCTTTCGGCAGCCCCTGAAAATCGCCGCGCACGTCGATGTTCCAGGCCTTTACCTCTGCCGGCGTGGCGGCACGGCCGATGCCGGACAGGTCGGGCGCAGCATGGGCCCCCAGAGCCAGGACCAGGGTGGCGGCCGCAGCAATCGAAATCCGGATGGCGTGCCGCATCTCAGTAGACCTGCACGTTGGAGACATCGCCGCTCTCGGCGACGCGCCACGACTGGATCGCGTTGTTGTGATACAGCGAGCGGCTGCCGCGCACGGCCCGCAGCTGGTTGATCTTCGGCTGCACGTAGCCGGTGTCGTCGACGGCGCGCGACTGCAGGATCGCCGGCGAGCCGTCCCAGGTCCAGTCGATGTTGAAGCGCGTCAACGCCTTCGGCAGGACCGGCCCTTCGAGGCGCGCCGTACGCCAGTTGCGCCCGCCATCGGCACTGACGTCGACCCGCTTGACCTTGCCGCGGCCCGACCAGGCGAGGCCGGTGACGTTGTAGTAACCCTTGTCGAGCAGCGTCTGCGATCCCGAGGGCGTGGTGATGACCGACTTGCACTCCTGGATGGAGGTGAACTGGCGGTACATGCCGTCGGGCATCAGGTCGACGTAGTGGATCTCCTCGTCCTTGGTGAAGAACGGCTGGTCGCCGACCTTGATGCGGCGCAGGTACTTGACCCAGCTGACGCCCTGGATGCCGGGCGCCACCAGGCGCAGCGGATAGCCGTTCTCCGGCCGCAGCATCTCTCCGTTCATGCCCCAGGCGACGAGCACGTCGTCGAGCGCATTGGCCATCGGCAGCGTGCGCGTCATCGACGAGCCGTCGGCACCTTCGGCAAGGACGTAGCGGCCCTTCTTGGTGTCGGCGCCGCACATGTCGAGGATCGTCGAGAGCTTCACGCCGGTGAACTCGCAGCACGACAGCATGCCGTGCGTGTACTGCACGCTCGGAACTGCCGAGTTGCCCCACTCCATCGCGCTGTTGGCGCCGCACTCGATGAAATGGGTGCGCGAGACCGATGGCAGGCGCATCAGGTCGTCCATCGTGAAGACGCGGGCTTCGCGGACGAGGCCGTTGACCATGAGCCGGTGCTGCGAGGGATCGATGTCCCACCAGCCCTGATGGTGGCGTTCGAAGTGCAGGCCGTTCGGCGTGATGATTCCGAACAGCGACTGCAGCGGGCAGAACGACACCGAGGCCTGAGCGACCTGGGTGAGCCCTGGGCTCTGCCGGCGCTGGACTCCTTTTTCCCACTTGGACGGTGAACCGTATCCGGAAGTCGCCACCGGCTGGCCGAGCGCGCGCGAATGCTCGGGCAAGGTGAGGATGGCGGGATCTCCTTCATCGGTGCGCGCCGGCGAGGCGGTCGCTTGCTGAGCCGACACGCCCGCGCCAACGGCCAGCGCGCTGGCCATGAACCGACGGCGCGCCTTGCGTGCCTGCTCCGCGGCTTCTTCAGACAGCGTGCCTTCGGGCGCTTTCAGGATGCGACCCGACATCTGCGGCAGGCGGGGTGACATGTCTTGCCTGGTCATCATGGGTCGGCTGTTAACGCAACTCGTCGATCAATTCGTTGACGCCCTTTTTCAGCCCGTCCGTGCCACCGAGCTGGGCCGAGACACGCACGCACACGGCGCGGCAGATGTCGGTCAGGCTGGTATCGGTGACGGCGTAGAGCACTTGCGAGCCTTCGCGCCTCCGCTTGATGACGCCGGCCTGGTACATCAGGTTGAGGTGGCGCGAAGCGTTGCTCTGCGACAGTTCGGTCTCTTCGACGATCTGGCCGACCGATCGTTCCTCCTGGCAGATGGCGTGCAGGATGCGCAGACGGGCAGGCTCGGACAGGATGGCGAAATAGCGCGCCACCGACTCGAACACCTCGTCCATCTCGTCCACTGCATCGCCTCTCAGAGTTCGCCGACAAGCTTATGCGCATGTGCGCATATTCGGATAGGTGTTTTTACTTGTTTGCCGATCACCTGTCGCTGGCCTCTAATCGCTCCGCATGAGCCCCAACCCTCCCCTGCCTGCAAAGCTCGACGCCGAGCCGGGGCACGTCACGGTGGTCTTGTTTTCCCAACCAGGATGCGAGTTCTGCGCCGAGGTGCGCGAGCATTACCTGCGACCCATGATCTCTGCCGGCCATCAGCCCTTCACGATCGCCGAGGCCGACATCCAGTCGACGGCCCCGATCCGCGACTGGGACGGTCATGACGTGGCGCAACGCGACTTCGCACGCGCCAGCGGCGCCCGCTTTGCTCCGACGGTGATGTTCTTCGACGCTCATGGTCGGTCATTGGCCGAGCCGATCGTCGGGCTGTCGAAGGAATTCTTTGGCGCCTATCTTGAACAGCGACTGCGTGCGGCCACGAAGGAATCGAAGACGCACCGGAGCGCATGAGCGGCCGCGCGCATCCCGAACCCCAGAAACGAAGGAGAGTCAGTCCATGTCCCAACTCACCCGCCGCTCCGTCGGCCTTCTCGGCAGCGCGGTCTTGCTGAGCGCCTCGCTGCCGACGGGCGCCATTGCCCAGACCGCGCCGATCAAGAACAAGGTCGTCTTCCAGGTCAGCGACGCCGATCCGTCGAAGTGGAGCCTCGCGCTGAACAACGCTCGCAACGTGCAAAGCGAATTTCCCGACGACCCCCCTGAACTCGAGATCGTGGTCTACGGGCCGGGAATCGGCATGCTGAAAAAGGACTCGCCGGTGGCTCAGCGCATTGCCGACGCGGTCAAGGGCGGCATCAAGGTGGTGGCTTGCGAAAACACGATGCATGGCATGAAGCTCACCTACGCCGACATGCTGACGACGATCGGCTATGTGCCGGCCGGCGTGGTCGAGATCATGCGCAAGCAGCAGCAGGGCTACGCCTACATCCGGCCGTAGTCGCCCGC
>JBDTCA010000227.1:0-6508 GCA_039923815.1 Caldimonas sp.
GCGTAGCTGGTGCTGATCGAGAAGCCGAACGCAGCGAGCGCCAGCAACGAAATGCCGCCGAACAGGATCGGTCTCGGACCGAACCGGTCGACGACGAACCCCGATAGCGCCTGGACGGCGCATGACACGGCAAAGAAGATCGTCAGCAGCACGCCGAGTTCGGTGAAGCCGACATGAAAGGCGTCTTTCAGCCAGGGAAACAGGGGCGGCAAGATCAACTGGCTGAAGTGGCTGACCAGGTGGGCGAGACCCACCAGGCCCATGACGGCGGCGTCCTGGCGAACGGGCGGTGCCTTGCCGGCGAGGTCGGTACTGCTCATGCAGCGATGCTAGACGGTGGCACGACGTCGCAATTACGATAGGCCGACAAGTTCTGTCGAGATCACGCCAATGACACCACGACCACCGACAGCCACGCGATCACCGGTCGGCCCGCTGACGCCGCACCTTTATGTGCCCAGCGCCACCCGTGTGCTCCGCGCCAAGCTGCAGCGCCTGCGCGCCGACACGCGCGTGGTTCCCCATGCGCACCCATGGGGCCAGGTGGCGCTGTCGGCGACTGGTGTCGTTCGCGTCACAGCGCCACACGGCAGCTACATCGTGCCGCCGTCGCGCGCCGTCTGGATCCCGCCTGGCGTCGAACATGCCGTCACCGTCATCGAGGACACCGAGTTGCTGACGCTCTACGTGCACCAGCCGCGCGGCCGGTTCGGGCCGGCGCGCTCGGCCACCGAGTCGGTCGGCTGGCGGACATGCCGCGTCCTCGAGGTGTCGCCGTTGCTGCTGGCCCTGGCGCGCGAACTCGATGGCCGGCCCGATGGCGGCGCGCCACTGGGTCGCGACGCTTCGGCGCGCGAGCGTCGCCTGGCCGGCCTGCTGCTCGACGAACTGCGCCGTGCTGCTCCGGTGCGGCTCGGCGTCGACCTGCCGCAGGACAAGCGCTTGCGTCACCTGTGCGAAGCGGTCATCGACGACCCGTCGCATCACGCCACGCTGGCGGCCTGGGCTAGCGACAGCGGCGCCAGCGCACGCACGATGACGCGGCTTTTCCGCAGCGAGCTCGGCACCACGTTTCTGCAATGGCGCCAGCAGGTGCTGCTTGCCCGCGCCGTGCCGCTGGCAGCGCGCAAGCTGCCGATGGCGAGCATCGCCGCGGAGCTCGGCTATGCCAGCGCCAGCGCCTTCACGGCGATGGTGCGGCGCTCGGTCGGGGCGCCACCGAGTCGCTTCCTGCGGCCATGATGGGTACACCTGCTGCCCAGGCAGTGCGGTGCCCACGACCAGCATCGTCGGCAGCGGCCACGCCAGAACGGTGCCCTGAGCGCGCGCCGGTCATCGGGCGGGTGGCGCCGCGCATCGCCATGATTCCACCCGCCCCGGGATCGATGGGCGCCGGCGCCTAGACTTCGACAGCGACGGCCCCTTGGCCACGCCAGGAGCCTTCATGCTGACATCGCTGTTCGGAGACCTCGGTCCTCGTCATTCCAAAACCAAGTCGCCCGACTTCGACGACACCCAGCTCGACTCCAAAGGTTTCGCCGCCACCGCGATCATGGAAAGCGTCTCGACCGACGTCAACGACCGCGGCCAGATCATCGATCGGCACCTGAGCGATCTGGTCGTCACGGGCTCGCCGGCACAGGCGATCCGCGAACACTTCGCTGCCACCCGCGCCGATCTGGGGACGGCCTCGTCGATGATCACCCTGCTGGACCCGGTCGGCGTATGGGCGTCGGCGGTGATCAAGGCGCTGTCGGATGCCGGCGGCCGGCCGATCGAGCGCCTGCATCTGCGCGAAAAGGCGACCCTGCGCACGATCGCGATGATCGAGCGGACGACGCTCGTCCGCCGTCAGGAAGACACCCTGCGCATCTTTCACGCCGACGTGCGAGCGCCCGGTCCGGAGAATGCCGAGATCCCGGTCGCGCTGATGGAGCGCAGCCAGATGACGGCCGTGATCATCGGGCCGATGCAGCCGCACGCGATCGACGCGCTGCTGTCGTCGCTTCGCCACGCCACCAGCCTGCCGACATGGCGCTGCCCGCATCTGCTGTTCCAGCTGCCGCCGAACGCGGCCTGGATCAACAACAAGGTCGAGGCCATCGTCTGGCCCGACCGGTTGCGCGTGCACCTCGTCAGCGAGCCCATGACCGGGGCGTCGTCGGTGTGGAACGCGATGCTCGGCATCTGGAACGACGTCAAGCTCCAGCCTGGATGGGACCCGGCGGCGGTCTCGCCGATGCTCGGCATCAGCGATTTCCCGATCAAGGTCGGCGATATCGACGGCGGTGTCACCGGTACGGCCGCGCCGGCAACCGAGGTCGCCGTGGCGATCGGCACGACGAGCGCCCAGGCACAGGTCGGTCGTGGCGTGCTCGACGCGGCACGCGGCCGGCAGTCGCTGTCGAGTCTGCTCAAGCTCGACGGTCTGCTCGGCTGCGCGCTCGTCGACGCCTCGAGCGGCCTCGTCATCGCCCACGAGACACGCGAGGACCAGGCCGTCGACATGGCGCTCGCAGCGGCGTCGTGCGTGCAGCTGCTCGGCAGCCAGCGCGAAGCCGCACGGCACATGGGCCTGAGCGACCCCATCGAGGAGATGATCACGACGGCGGGCGCGCGCCAGCTGCTGGTCCGCGCCCTGCAGCGTCACCCGGACATGGTGCTGGTGGCTCTGCTCGAGAAAAACCGCATCAACCTTGCCCTGGCACGCTTTCAGCTGCTCGAGGTCGAGCGCAGCCTGCCCTAGGTCTCGCCCCGGGGCGTGCTGCGCGTCTTCAGCACCAGTGCCTTGTTGGCGAGCACGTCGGCCTTCTCGTTGCAGCGGTCGCCGTTGTGGCCGCGGACCCAGCGCACGCTGACGCGGCGGGCATCGGCCGCCGCGAACAGCTGCTTCCACAGCGCCAGGTTGGCGACCGGCTCTCCCTTCGAGTTGCGCCAGCCCTTGCGCTCCCAGCCAGCGCGCCATTCGCTCAGGCCTTTGAGCACGTACTGGCTGTCGGAAGCGAGCTCGACATCGGCGCCGGCCGGCACCAGCATGAGTCCCTCGAGTGCCGCGGTGAGCTCGGCGATCTGGTTCGTGCCCGGTCCGATGAATCCGAAGTGATCGGTCTCGGTGCCGTCGGGCGCGATCAGCACTGCGCCCCAGCCGGCGGGCCCGGGATTGCTCGGTGCGCAGGCACCGTCGGTATAGGCGATCCATTTCGTCATGTCGACGGTCGCAATCGTGATGTCATGAGTCTTCGCATTGAGCCTCTCGCTCGCACAAATTTGAAAAGGAGGAGGTGATGGACTGGGTCAGCGCAGCCGGGGCCGGCGCCTTCACGGCGCTCGACTTGGTACGCGCCTCGTTCCTGGCGAGGCCCACCAGACGCATGCCGCGCACCCGCTTGACGGCGACGATGTAGTAGAGGGAGCCGAACACCGGCCACCAATGCTCGCCGGCGCGCTCCATCCAGGCGAAGCGGGAGACCCACTTGGCGGAGGTGACCGGCGGGATGTAGCAGCCGAAGCGACCTGCCTCGACTTCGAAGCTGAGCAGGCGCAGCCAATCGCGCAATCGCCGATAGCCGATGAACTCGCCCGCGCTCGGCAGGAAAAGGTCGCGCTTCGGCCCGAACGACAAGCGCCGTCGCAACCGACCGATCCGTTGCCGCGCGCCCCAGAGGCTGGCCGGGTTGAAGCCGACCACGATGACGCGGCCTTCGGGCATCAGCACGCGCTCGACCTCGCGCAGTGCCAGATGCGGGTCGCGTGCCAGCTCGAGCGAATGCGGCAACACGACCAGGTCGAGGCTGGCGGAGTCGAACGGCAAGGCATCGAAATGGCAATGCAGCGTCGTCGCGACGCGGGCCGAAGAAGGACGCTCGCTGGACGCGTCGCCGTCATCAGGCGGCGCCTCGACGGCGACCCAGCGATGTGGCATCCGGTTGGCGCGCAAGGCGTCGAGTTCGGGCAGACCGAGCTGCAAGGCATGGAAGCCGAACAGATCGGCGACAGCCTCGTCCAGGTGACGCTGTTCCCAGGCGAGAAGGTACTCGCCAGCAGGGGAATCGAGCCACTGGGGCAACTGTATGATCGCGCCTCCCATGAATCCGAACGCCCTGCTCGCCTTCTCCGACAACTGCATCCGGGTGACTGGCGACGACCATCGCGCCATCGTTGTCGATCCGGTGAACGGGGTTCGATGATCACCGCGCCAGAGACCGGGCGACTCGAACTCGCGGCGATTCTAGTGACCGAATGCCACGCCAATCACGTCGATCGCGTCGCTGCCTTGTGCTCGCGATCCGGCGTCGTCGCACAAGCGCTGCGGTGACGCGTCCCTGATGTCGAGTCCCGAATTCATCGAGACCATCGAGCTGCGGAACCAAGACGCAGCGCGTCACCTCGAAGTCGTTCGCGCATGCGTGCCAAGCCAGTCCGGCTTTGCGTTCGGTCATCGGTCCTTGCGGTGATCGACACCGCGCTCGCGCAGGGTGCCGTCAGCCAGCACGCCGCATCCCACCTTTCCGCTCTGAGAACCTGGAAGAACGAGTTCCGATGACGACACGACCCGACGCGCACTCTCGCGCGACTGCAGGCCTTTTTTCCGGGCTCACGCTGTCGTTTCTCCTGCTGGCGGGCTGCGCATCGGCGCCGATGACCCAAGCTCCTGCGACCACGCAGGTCGCAGCGGTTCCTGCGGCGGTGAGTCCGACGACCGGCAGGAAAGACCTCGACGATGCCGCCGCTTCCGGCGTCGCTGCCGCGGCAGGCGCATTGCCGGCCCGTGACGTCGCAGAAACGGCGGTGGCTCCGGTGCCCATCGATCCGTTGCGCCCCGACGTTCGACTCGATCTCGACGACCGCTCCACCCGCGTTGACCTCTGGGATCGCGTTCGACGCGGCTTCGCCATGACCGACCTCGACAGCGACCTGGTCCGGGAGCGTGAGCGCTGGTACGCGTCGCGGCCCGACTACGTGGCTCGCATGACCGAGCGCGGTGGTCGTTACCTGTTCTACATCGTCGAAGAACTCGACAAGCGCCACATGCCGACCGAACTGGCGTTGTTGCCATTCATCGAGAGCGCCTACAACCCGCAGGCCAAGTCGGTGGCAAGCGCCGCCGGAATGTGGCAGTTCATTCCCTCGACCGGCCGCGACTTCGAGCTCAGGCAGAACATCTTTCGCGACGACCGCCGCAGCGTTCTCGACTCGACCCGCGCCGCACTCGACTATCTGCAAAAGCTGCACGGCATGTTCGGTGACTGGCACCTCGCGCTGGCGGCATACAACTGGGGCGAAGGCAGCGTTCAACGGGCAATGGCGAAGAACCAGCGGGCCGGTCTGCCCACCGATTACCAGAGCCTTCGCATGCCCCTGGAAACGCAGGGATACGTACCCAAGCTCCAGGCGGTCAAGAACATCATCGCGCGGCCAGCCGACTTCAACCTGAAGCTGCCCGAGCTGTTCAACCACCCGTACTTCCTGAGTGTGCCGATCGAGCGCGACATCGATGTCGCGATTGCCGTCAAGCTCTCCGGCATCCAGTCCGAGGAGTTCCAGAACCTGAACCCGCAGATGAACCGGCCCGTGATCCTGGCCGCCGGCACGCCGCAGGTCCTCCTGCCTTACGACAACGCCAACCGCTTCATTCGCGAGCTGCCGAAGCATCGCGGCCCGCTCGCAAGCTGGACAGCGTGGGTGGCGCCGCGGACGATGAAGACCGCCGATGCGGCGCAAAGCGT
The DNA here is from genome assembly GCA_039923815.1 of Caldimonas sp. GTDB lineage: Bacteria > Pseudomonadota > Gammaproteobacteria > Burkholderiales > Burkholderiaceae_C > Schlegelella_A. The sequence goes on from JBDTCA010000227.1 coordinate 5,727, forward strand.
CGGCGTCAGCGAAGAGCATCTGCGAGACATCAATCACATCCCGGCCCGCATGATGATCAAGGCCGGCTCCACGCTGCTGGTACCGCGCGGCAATTCACTGCTGGCCGACGTCTCCAGCAAGGTGGCCGACAACGCGACGATGACGCTCTCGCCCGACATACCGCCGCTGCGCAAGGTGTCGCTGCGCGCGGGCAGGCGCGACAGCGTTTCCTCGGTGGCCCGGCGTTACCGCGTCAGCGGCGCGCAAGTCGCACAGTGGAACGATGTCGGGCCGAACGCGAAGTTCAAGCCCGGGCAAAGCATCGTCGTCTACGTCAAGCAGACGCCTCGCGGCGAAGGCCGGACCACCACGGCCGCGGTGTCCGTGCCATCGACCAAGACCCATCTGGTGGGCACACGCATGACGCGGGAGCATGGGTCACGCTCCGGGCCGACGCCCACGGGCCACGTCAAGGCTGCCAAGGCAAAGACGACGAAATCGACGCCCCGAACCGCCACCTCATCGACCACGTCAGGGCGAGTCAAGCACCGCTGATCGAGACGGTCTCGCCGCGGCGCTTGGCGGCGCTTGGCCGCGCTCAGCGGCGTTCAGCGCCGATCGACGAAGGCGTGGGCGATGGTGCCCAGATCGACGTATTCGAGCTCGCTTCCGATCGGCACGCCACGCGCGAGCCGCGTCACGCGAACGCCTCGCGACTGCAGCGCCTCGGCCAGGACGTGCGCCGTCGCCTCGCCCTCGGCGGTGAAGTTGGTGGCGAGGATGACCTCTTCCACCTTGCCGT
>JBDTCA010000228.1:0-14007 GCA_039923815.1 Caldimonas sp.
GACAGCACGAGGCCCTCATCTAGACATCCGCCCACTGGCTCGGGTCGTACGACTTGCTGGTCTCGACCTCGGGCTCGTAAGTGCTGTCGGGCAGGTCGAGCGGCACCGAGAGGATGAGCGTGGTGCCGTGCGCGCCGCTCGAGAGATCGATCCAGCCGCCGACCGTCATGGCGCGCTCGTGCAGGCCGCGGATGCCGAACGACTTCGCCTTCGCGAGGTCTTCCTGGCTGAGGCCGCGGCCGTTGTCGCTGATCTCGAGCGAGAGCACGCCGCCGGCGAGCGCGAGGTCGATCTGGACCCGCGTCGCCTGGGCGTGCTTGCTGATGTTGGTGAGAGCTTCCTGGGCCGTGCGATAGGCCACGAGCGGCACGCCGGGCGGCAGCTCGAGGGGCTTCTTCGACAGCCGGAGCTCGCACTCGATTCCGGTGCGGCGCTCGAAGCGCAGCGCGATCCAGTGCAGCGCCGCGGCCAGGCCCTGCTCGAGGATGGCAGGGCGCAGGTTGTGCATGATCCTCTGGCTCGCCTCGACGGCATGGCTCACCGTCTCCACGGCCGACTGCACGCGCGAGACCACGGCCGGCGAGGTCGAGTGGCGGGCAATCCAGGCGAGGTCGAACTTGAGCGCCGTCAACGAGCCTCCGACGTCGTCGTGAATCTCGCGCGCGATCGCGGCGCGCTCCTGCTCGACGCTCGTTTGCAGGTGCTGCGCGAACTCGTGCAGGCGCTGCTTGGACGCGACCAGCTCACGGTCAGCACGGTCTCGGGCCCGCCGCGTCTCGGCGGCGTCGATGGCATGTAGTAGCGCCGGCACCAGGCGGGCGAGATGGCTCTTCTGCAGGTAGTCGGCAGCGCCGTGGCGCATCGCCTCGACGGCGGTCTCCTCGCCGATCTCGCCCGAGACCAGGATGAACGGCACGTCGCGGCCGCTCGCCTTCAGCGCCTCGAGCGCCACCAGGCCGTTGAAGCCCGGCAGGTTGTAGTCGGAGACGACGACGTCCCACGGATCGTCGACAGCCTCGAGGAAGGTCTGTGCCGTCTCGACACGGCGGATCTGCACATGAAGGCCACCGCGCACGAGGTGGGCCACGAGCAGCTCGTGGTCGAGCTCGGAGTCCTCGAGGTGGAGGACGCGGTACACGCGATCGCGGGCCTGCAGCGGCATGGCCAAAGTATGCCGCTCCGCGGCCCCAGCCCGGCCCGGCGTCGACCGGTGGCCAGCGCACGGATGACAAAACGCACGCTGCGGAGCGCTGGAGCTTTAGGGACCGTCGCTTGCCAGACGCACGTTATTCGCCGGCGTCGTCCTCTGACCGGGGCGCGTCGGCGTTGTAGGCACTGGCGAGCGGCATGGCCAGCGTCGCCCTTTGTTTCGAGAAGAAACGTAGTCTTTCGTAAAGGCGACCGGATCGCGCCATTCGATGCGCATATGGGGTCGTCGTGTCCGGCGGCTGCGGCTTCGTAAGCCGTGGGCGTTCATTGCGTGGAGGAGTCGAGATGTCCTTTCTTCGTGTGATCGCGCTCGCGGTGCCGCTGGCCAGCGGCATGGCGGTAGCGCCCCTCGTCGCCGAGTCGGCTCCGGCGTCTCGCCAGGCCTCCGCGACGCCTTCGGTCGAAGGCTTCGTCGCCGAGAGGGTGCCTCGTCTCGCGCCGGGCGTGCCGCTCAACTTCAGCGTCTTCGGCAGCGAGCGCTCCGCCGTCTCCGTGTATGTCGAGGGCGTGCCGGGGCTCGTCGACCTGCGCGAAATGCAACCCGGCGTCTACGAAGGCACGCACGTCATCGCCGCCGGTGACGCGCCGCGCGCCGACAGCCGTGTCGTCGCCACCCTGCTGCGCGGCGGCCAGGTCGCACGCGCGACCCTGGACGAGCCGCTCGTGCTGATGTCGGCGCCGCTGCCCTGGAGCCAGCACACCGGCGGCGCGCCGATGTCAGCGAGGCCGGTGCCGATCGAGAACGTGCCGCTGGCGCCGGAAGACCGCCCCGCCACCGTCGTCGTGAACGCGGCGCCGCGAATCGAAGCGACGCCGGCGAGCACGGTCGTGCGCCGCTGCGAGAGTTGCGCCGTCGTCGAGTCGATCCGGGTCGTGGAGGCGCCGGCACCGGACGATCTACCTGGCAAGGTGACGCGGGCGCTCGATGACCACCGCCGCCGGGTCCTCGGCGTGCTCGACGCCATCGGCCTGCCATTCGCCGGCCGCGAAAGCCAGCGGCTGGCCGAGCGGGCGATGGAGTTCGAGGTCACCCTTCGCCTCGCCGACGGCCGGGTGGTCGCGCGCCGATATGGCAGCCAGCCGACGTTCCAGGTCGGCGACACCGTGACGCTGCCGTCGGCCAGCGCTCGCGTCGCCACCGACTCCTGACGCCAGCGCCTCCGCGCTCTCCCCTCGCTCCGCCACGTCGACGCCATGTCGGGCTCGCCGCTTCTCGCCGCGGCTTCCGTGCTGCCGGCCACGACCCCGTCGCGCCTGCGCCGAGGCTGGGCCGCCAGCGTGCCAGCCTGGGCCGAGCTCGCGGCGACCGCGGCGGTCGTCGCCGTGCTGCTGCCGTACTTCCACGCCGCGGCCGGGCTCGGCGCCGGGCGCGACGCGCGCTTCCTCGATCGCGGCGCCGTCGTGGCAGGTCTGCCCGACGCCGCCCTGCCCGACGCCTGCCGCGCCGTCGGTGCCCAGGCCGACGTGCTCGTGCGCGAAGCGCTTTGCAGGAGACGCGAGCTGTCGTCGCCGGCAGCCGCGCCGCTGACGTCGCTGCCGAGCGCGCTGGTCGCGAAGATCGAGCGCGTCACCCAGGCCTTCGCGGCGCCGCTGCGCGACTTCGAAGCCCGTCGCGACGTCCTCGTCCGCGACGCGGCCAGCGGCGCCACGGCGTTGCGCGAGAACGGCGACGCGGTTGCGGCGCTCGAAGACGACGTGGCGCCCTTCATCGCCCGTTATCGCCTCGCCGCCGGCGGTGGCCCGGTACCGCTGCGCTGCGCGACGCAGTCGGTCGAACGCCGCTTCGTCGCGCCGGCCGGCGCCGTGAGCACCACTGACGCGGCGGCGCGCGCCAACGCGACGCTGCTGCTCGCCGCTGCCGTCGACGGTCGGCCCTCGATCCGCGGCATCGCCGACGAGGCACGACTCGGTAACGATGCCGCCGCCGCGCCCGGCTGCCAGGGCATCGTCGATTCGCTCGCTGCTTCGGCGTTGCTGATGGCCGATGCGCGCCAGGCCGAGACCCGCGTTCGCAAGAACGACGCCATGCGGGCGCTGGCAGGCGCTGCCGGCCTGCAATGGGCGGTGGCGATCGGGCTCGGGCTCGTGTTCCTGCGCTGGAGCCGCAGCATCGCCCGGCCCGCGCTCGGCGCCGGTGTCGCCCTGATGGCGTGGGCGGCGGTAGCCTGGCTCGGGCGGGTGCCGTGGCCGTTCGCCGGCGCCGGCGCCTTCGTCCAGGGGCGTGCCGATGCCGGCCTCGTGGCGATGCCGGCCACCTTCGTCGTCGCCACGGCACTGCTCGGCCTCGGCGTCGTGGCAACGGCGCTGTCGCGCCGGCCCGACGGCATCGCCGCCATCGCGCCGGTGCCGCAAGCGATGAGTTCGCGACTCGGCTATGCCGGCTTCGCCGCAGCGACCGGCATCGGCGCCTTGCTGCTGCTCGATCTCTCGTTCGACGGCCACCCCGGCAACCGCTACCTGGCGCTCTACCACCAGGGCCACCTGTGGCTGGCGATGACGCTGCTGTCGGTGCTGCTGTTCGCTCGCCGCCAACTTGCCGCCGGCCTGGCCTGGGCGCTCTCGATCGGCGCCGAAGCCAATGCCCGTGCGTCCCGCCGGCTCGGCGGCGGCGGCGCCGCGGCGCTGCTGGCGGTGCTCGCCGTCGCCGGCGTGCTGGTCGTCGCCTTCGCGCTCGCCAACACGCGCCAGCTCACGTCGGAGCTCGGTCGCATCTGGCTGATCGGCGGCGCCGCCTGGTTCTTCTTTCTTCGCGCCGGTCCGATGACCGAGCAGCTGGCTCGCTCCGGGCCGGCCGGAGGATCGTTCCTGCGCTACGCATGGCCGCTGCTGTTCGTGGTCGGCGTGCTCGTCGCCGTGATGTTCGCGACCCACGACATGGGGCCGTTGCTGATCGCCGGCTACGCCTCGGGCGCGTTCGTCGCGGCGACGGCGGCGATGTGGTGGCATCACCGCAGCGGCCGGGTCGTGACGTCGTTCGCCGCTGCGATCACCTTGTTCGCGGCCTGGATCGCGGCCGTGACGTGGGCCCTCTTTCGCGTCGGCGCCTACGACGGTGTCACCGCCAGCCGGCTCGAGAGCGTGGCGGCGCCGTTCGCATCGGTCAACGACCAGCTGGCCCTGGTCTCGTGGTTCCAGCAGGCCGCCCCGGCCGGCGGCTTCGGCATCGGCTCGGTGCCCTGGTGCGGCTTCTCGGCGGCGCGCTGCAGCGGCGTGCCGGCACAGATCCACAGCGACTACACCTTCACGGCGATGGTCGGCGTGTTCGGCCCGCTCGCGGCCTGGGCCGTGTCGATCGGCGCCGCCTTCTGGCTGCACCGGCTGATTCGCCATCACGGCCGGGTCACCCGCGGCGAGCCGCGCCTGGTGCGCAGCGGCGGTGGCCGCCTGGCCATCGACGGCCAGGCGCTGATCAGCTGGATCGCGGTCGCCTGGGTCGTGCTGGCGACCACGCAGCTCGCGGTCACCGTCGCCGGCAACCTCGCCGTGCTGCCGCTCACCGGCGTGACCTTCCCGTTCGTGAGCTTCGGCATGACGTCGCTGCTCGTCAACGTCGCCTTCCTGTCGCTCTGTCTCAACGTCGATGTGCCGCGCGGAGGCTCCGGTGGCTGAGCGGCGCACGCTGTCGCTGCTCGAGTGCGCGATCGTGGCCAGCCTGGCGCTGGTGCCGGTGATGGTCGGCGTCGTGCTGCTCGTCGCCTTCGTCCGCCCGGCCGATCCCGGCACCTTCGGCCGGCCGGGCAGCAGCGACCGCTACGTCAGCGTGCGCCACGTCGCCGCGTTGAAGACGTTCGAGCGCGCCATCGTCGAGCGCAGCGCGGTGGCGGCCGGGGCGGTGAGCGGCGCCGACGTGCTGCGCGGCGTCGCCGGCTGTCGCCACGAGTGGCAGGGCGATCGCGGCGTGCTGCCGGTCGTCCACGACTTCCTGTTCGGTGCCACGACCGAGGCGACGCCGGCCGATCGCATCGCCGGGCAGCTCGGCGAGCTCGACGCGGCGCTCCAGCGCTTCAGCGGCCGGGTCGACTCGCGCGTCGGCCACCCGGTCGGGCTCGACGCGACGCGCTGGTTCGCGGCCGCCGACGCGGCGCTCGACATGCCGGTGTCTTCGCCGAGCGCGCCGGGGCAGACCTTTCGCGTTCGCTGCGCCGACCTCGCCGGCGCGCTCGGTGCACTCCGGCGCGGCGACGCCGCGATGCTCGATTCGCTCGCGTGGCGCGGCACCGAAGGCAGCACGGCGCTGTCGCGCTGGCGCCCCGACCAGGAGATGCAGGTTGGCGCCCGCGACGTCATGAGACGCAATCCGTGGAGCGGCGTCGCCGGCTGCATCTATCTCGGCGCCGACGACCGCGGCGACACCAGTGGCGGCGGCCGCGACTTCGTCGCTGGCGCACGCAGCCTGCAGCGACAACTTTGCGCGACAGCGGCGCTGAGCGGCGCCGTCGCGGTCGCTGCGGCGGTGCCGTCGGCAGCGACCGCCAGGCATGCGCCCTCGCCCCTTGCCGGCGAGCCCGGCCTCGCCGATGCCGCCGACGATTCGCGCTGGCAGGTGCCGCCGTCGCTGCAGGTGCTGCTGCAGCCGCTCGAGTCGCTGCGCCAGCCGACCGGCGAGCTCTACCGCGCCTACACGGGCAGCGACGCGCCGGTCGATCCCCTCCATCGCACGCCGGTCGGCGCCGACCGGCGAAACCGGGTCGCCATCGCCGGTGCGCCGATCGACGTCGGCTATTCGATCGACCTCACCATCGATCCGGCGATGCAGGCGCTCGCCCAGAAGACCGCCGCCTGCTACACCGGCCGCCACGCGCTCTGCGACGCCCTCGGCATGCATCGGCACGAGGACGGCGACGGCGCCCTCGGCGGCAAGCTGCTCGAAGGAGCGATGGTGCGGATGGCCGCGATCGCGGTGATCGATGTCGCCAGCGGCCGCATCGAGGCGCTGGCCGGCGCGCTGTCGCCCTGCGCACGCGACGAGGTCGACGGGCCGCGTCGCCAGGCCGGCTGCGACACGCGCCTGCCTTTCCCGGCGCGCTTCCGGCCCGATGCCCTGCTCAACCCGGCGGTCTATCACGACGCCATGCCGGCCTCGACCATCAAGCCGATCCTCGCCGCTGCCTTCCTCGCCGACCCGCAGATCGGCCCGCGCCTGCTGGCCGCCGAGCGCGCCGCCATGGCACGTGACGGCGTGCCGGCACGCGACAGCCTGCGCGGCCAGCTCATGCGCTCCGACTCGGCGCGCTTCCTCGACCGCATGTTCTGCAGCGAGCGTTCCTTCGTGGCCTGTCGCCGCCCGTGGGACGTGCAGCAGGAGGCGCGCTCGTTCGGCTGGAACGCCGGCTGCGACAACGTCGGCGACGCCTGCGGCAAGGCCGACCTGCTGTTCGGCCGCCCGCTCGGCAGTGCGCCTGCCGGCGCGTCGCGCGGACCCGGTCCGACACCGTTCGCGTTCGGCCGCCTGATGAGCCAGCCGGCCAGCGCCCGCGCCGGCACCGCGATGCACCTGATGCCGGTGCTCGCCCTCGATGCCGACGTGCTGCGCCGCTGTGCCGCCGGCGCCGATGGTCGCCGCACGAGCGACGACGACTGGGAGAAGTGCCGCGGCGGCGCCGTCGTCGACGTCGTCGCTGAAGGCTGGGGCCAGGGCCACGCACGGGCCAGCGCACTCGGCGTCGCCGGCATGATGGCGACGCTCGCGGCAGCGGCGAACGGCATGGCCGTGGTGCCGCGGCCGCATCTCGTCGACGGCGTTCGCGGCGTGCACGGCAGCGACGGCGCCGAAGCCGACGCGGCGATGCGAGCCGATGCCCGCCGATGGGTCGCCGCGCCGCTGCCGGCGCCCTCGCACGACGCCGCCGAAGTCATTCTCAGCGGCCTGTCCTGGAGCCACCGCGCCGGCACCTCGCGCAGCGCCTGCGAGCAGGTCTTCGACGCCAGGCGCTGCGCGACGATCGACTGGCTGGCCGGCAAGACCGGCACGCCGAGCTTTCCGAGCGACGGCCTGTCGCTCGATGCCATCGCGCGCCTCTGTCGCGACGGCGCGGCGCGGCCCGAGGCGACGAGGAAGGGCGTGTGCAGCTCGCTGCGACCGTACAAGTGGTACGTCGCCGCGTTCCGTTCCGATCGTTCGGGCCACGGCCCGTGGACGAAGGCGATCGCGGTGCTCACCGAGCGCAACTGGCTGCGCGCCAGCGGCAAGGTGCACGGCGCCGGCGATCTCGGTCCCAACCCGTCGGCCGAGATCGCGATGCAGATCGTCGGCCGCCGCACCGGCTTCATCGAAGGCACGGCGCCATGACGCTTGCTCCCCGCCGCACTCCCGCGCCCGACGTGCTGCCGCCGCCACTCGTGTGGACCTTCGACGGCCCGTTCGAGCGCTGCCTCGGCGACCTCGAGGACGCCTTGCGGCGCGCCCTCGTGCTCGTCGGCGACGTGTCCCGCATCGCCCTGCTCATCGACCTGTCGTTGCCGGCGCTGCTGCTGCGCGTGCGCGCCGGCGACTCGCTGCAGCCGGCCTGGGGCCGCTTCGTCGACCGCGTCTCGTCCGACTACGGCCTGCCGTCTTTTCCGCACGTGCGCCACCTGCGCACGGCCGGTCCCCTCGCCACGCTGGTCGTGGCCTATCGAAGCTGACAAGGAAGGAATCGTCATGACCGTCAAATCGTGGGTTCTCCATCGCGTGCACGGCCTCGGCGCCGCCAGCGGCCGGCCCGACCTGCCGGCACGCGCGCCGCGCGTCCGCGAGCCCGGGCTCGATTCGCCGGCCGGCGAGGCCCAGGCCCGCGCCGGCCTCTTCGCCGAGCCATCGCTCTCGACGGACGATGCGCTCGGTGCCTATGCGCCGCTGATCGGTGCGGTGCGCGAGGAGTTCGAGCGCTTCGTCGCCAGCCACGTGCGCCTGCACGTCGTCATCGCCGATCGCGACCGCTTCATGCTCACCGCGATCGGCGTGCGCTCGCCGGCCGGTGCCGGCGCGCGCGAGCGGCTGCAGCAGTTCATGCGCGAGTTCCGGCCCGAGCAGGTCAAGCGCTACTTCGCCCGCGAGGTGATCGGCCGGCTGCCCAACGCCGCCGTGATCGACCTGTCGCAGTTCGCCGGCCTGTCCGACCTCGAAGCGCACGGCAGCGAAGCGCCCGACGAGTACGCCGAGCTGCTGGCAGCGCTGCGCACCGAGCCGGCGACGGCGGCGCCGGCCTACGAGATCAGCATCCTCGGCCGCTGGACCGAAGCCGACGGCCGCTCCGGTGAGACCAGCGGCCGCGACAGCAGCGGCCGCAGCCGGGCGACGCCGGCGACGCCGCTGGCCGGTCGCCGCGCCGAGTTCGACGTCGACGATGGCAACGGCGTGCGCCAGGCCGTGCTCGCCGCCGTCGTTCCCGGCCGCCGCTACGTGGTCGGCAAGGGACTCGACTGCGACATCCGCATCAGCGGCACCTACACGAGCCGGCGCCATGCCGAGCTGTGGTTCGAGCGCGGCCAGTGGTTCGTCGGCGACGCCGGCTCGACCAACGGCATCCGCGTCGAGCCTGCGGCGGGATCGGGCGAGCGCGTCGAGGTCGCGGGCGGCACCGGCATGCGGGTCGGCGAGCCGCGCGCCCTCGCCCTGCCGTCGCGCAGCCGCCTCGTCTTCTCGGCACGCGCCGACGGCCCGCCAGCCGACTACCCGTGGCTGTCGCTGCACGAGGCGAAAGCCGTGGCCGCAGTGCCGTCGACGCCGCTGGCCACCTCGCAAGCCCTGTCGTTGGCGGCGCCGGTCACCGAAGCCGACATCCGCGTCGCGGCCACCGTGCGCTCTCGCTCGGAGGAACCGGCATCGCCACAGTCGGTGCCGTCGACACCGCGCACGGCCGTGCTCAACAGCCGGGCCTCGGAGCCGGTGTTCGTGATCGCAGAAACCAGTGGCGAGGGCGGCCGCGAGCACCTCGTCCGCGCCGCCGAGCTGCCGATCAGCATCGGCCGTTCACGCGGCCAGACGCTGGTGATCGGCTGGCGCCACACCGGCGTCTCAGGGCAGCATCTCGGCATCGACCGCATCGACGAGTTCGCCGCTCATGGTGTCGTCCATGGCGACAACGGCATCGAGCTCGGCGGCGCCCACATCGGCCCCGGCGGCCGCTTCCGCTGGCCGCTCGGCGAGACGATGGTGCTCGGCGGTGCGTTGCCGGGCGAGGAGCGCTGCACGCTGGCGCTGTCGCAGCGGTCCGGGGACTGACATGGCGCCGCCGAATCCCGTGCACGGCCTGGTGACGCCGATCGAGCCCGAGCGCCCTGCGCGAGTGAATGGCGCGCCGCGTGCGGTTGCGGCCAGCGAAGCCAGCTATCCGGTGGCGGCGGGCCGCCTGCTCGCGGCGGTCGCGTCGTCGTGCGGGCCGCACCACCAGGTCAACGAAGACACGCACAGCGACCTCGCCGGCAGCGGCCGCCTCTTCGTCGTCGCCGACGGCGTCGGCGGCGGCGCCATGGCGCAGCTCGCGAGCCGGCTCCTGGTGACCCATCTTCACGAGGCCCTGGCTGCGGCCCGACCGGACGCCGACGCGGTCGCCGAGGCGATGCTGGCGGCCGACCGTGTCATCGCTGCGGCGATCGCACGCGTCACCATGAATCCCGGCGCCGCCACCGTCGCGCTCTGCGCCGCGCTCGATGCCACGGCCGCGAACTGGCTGGTCGCGTGGGTGGGCGACTGCCGCGTCTACCGGTGGTCGCCGCTGGCGGCGCATCTCGAGTGCCTGACCCGCGACGACAGCTTCGGCCAGCTCGGCGAGGCGCCGCCGCCCGGCGGCTCGGCCGACGACCCGGCGCGGATGGTCGGCAACGGCGCCACCGACGGCGCGAACTGTGCCGTCCACACCCTCGCCCATCGCGAGCTGCTCGCGGTCTGCAGCGACGGCATCCACAAGCATCTCGACGGCGCCGACTGGCGTCGCCTGCTGACCGAGCCGAGACCTCTTTCGCAGCGGTGCCAGGCGCTGGTGGCGCGGGCGCGCGCCAACGGCAGTGGCGACGACGCGACCCTGCTGCTGATCGAGCGGCAGGTCCGTGAACGACAGCGCAGCAGCGTCGGCCAACGGAGCCCGTCATGACGCCGACCGAGATCGACCGCGTGTTCGGCCGCAGCCGGTTGCGCATGGTGACCGGCGACCACGTCGAAGTGTTCCGCGAGGCGTCGGTGCCCGGCGAGCGGCGCTGCTACACCAAGCGCTTCCTGGCCACGCCCGACGGCGACTTCCGCGAGTGGACGGAGCGCGAGTGGCGCATCCTCGCCCGCCTGGTCGGCCACGGCCTGAAGCCGGTGCCCGAGATCGTGCAGTTCGATCGCGGCTCGGTCGACCGCCCGGCGCTGGTGCAGACCTACGACGCCGGCATCACCGTCGATCACTGGGCGACGCTGCTGCCGCTCGAGCGCGACGGCGTGATGCTGAAGAACGTCTTCGAGGACTGCGCCCACTGGTGGGCGCTGGCCCGCCACGCGCTGGTCGCGCTCGATGCCATCCACGAGCTGCGTCTCGTCCACCTCGACCTCAAGGCCGACAACGTCTGCATCCCCGTCGGCCCGGCCGGCTTCGATCCGCGCGCCGGCCACGAGCGCTCGCTGCACCCGTGCTTCGAGGACCTCACGCTCATCGACTTCGCGTTCTCGCTGGTCTCGGGCGAGCGGCTGAAGAGCGCCCTGCCGATCGCGGCCCAGCCCGACTACGACTACCAGTCGCCGCGCCTGCTGCAGGCGCTCGAGCAAGGCCGCAGCGGCGACCTCGGCATGACGCGACACCTCGACTGGCGCTGCGACTTCTACAGCCTGGCGGCGATGCTCTGGCGCTACCTGCCCGAACCCGAGCAGGCGGTCGACCGCGCCTGGACGACGGCCCGCCACGCCAAGGCGAGCGCCTTCGTGCGGCACCTCATCGAGGTCCACGACCACGAGCTGCCCGCGCAGCGACCGCACGCCCGGATGATCGCGCTGGCCGCCGAGGTGCTCGCGGCGCCAGACCTGCGCCTGTCGCTGCAACGCGGCTGGACCCTGGCCTACGACGCCACGGCGCCTGCGCGCATTGCATCGACGCCGATCACCCGCATCGCGCCGCCGCGGGTCGCCGTGGAAGCCGTGGCAGCAGCGGCATCAGCGGCGGGCGAACTGCCACGCCGTGAAGAGCGCGTGTCGCCCGTCGCGGCCGCGACGCTGGCGGCGACGCCGGTCTCGCCGCCGACGGTGGCGACCGGGGACGACGCGTCGGCGGCGATGTCGTGGCCCATGCACGTCGAGCAGAGCGACATCGACGCACGCGCCGCGGCGCGATCCCGGCAGTCAGGGCAGCGCGTCAGCCCGTGGTGGTGGGGCGCCGGCCTCGCGGCCGCGGCCATTGCCAGCACGCCCTGGCTTCACGCGGCGTGGACCGCGAGCCACGACGCCGACCGCCGGGCCGCGGTGACGACCGTGGCTGTGGTCGAACCGATGCGACCGCCAACGGCGACGGCGACCGTCGCGAAGACGTCATCGACGCCAGCGCCGCTCTTTCCAACCGCATCGGCACCGGCGACGGCACCCGCACCGGCAACAGCGATCGCAGCGTCACCTGCACCTGCGAAGACGCCGGCGACGGCAACCTCAACGATGGCACCGCCGCAAGGCGACGCACGATCGACCGTGGCGCCGCGCGTCACGCCGCGCACCTCGACCGGTGCCGGCTCGCCCCGCCTCGTCGTTCGCGCCGAAGCGCCGTTCGTGCCGCCGGCAGCCGCGGCTGCCCCCGTGCGCAGCGCGCGCGCTGCAGCGGCCGATGCCGCGGCGACCGAGCGCCTGGCCAGGGCGGAGGTCAATGCCGCGGCGCTTTCGCGGGCCCGCGCGGGCCGCGGCCGGGCCGTGCCTGCACCGGTGCCCGAACCTGCGCCAGCGCCGACCGCGTTCCCCGGCCGCAGCGCCGACGGGCCGACGCCGTGGGCAGTGGCCGGCCGGTCGCCGCCCGTCTCGTCGCCCGTCTCGATGCCCGTCCCGATGCCCACTCGCGCAGCCACCGCCGCGACGCAAGCGTCGATGTCGATCGCCGTACCGCCGACGTCGCTGCCAGTGCCGCGTTCATTTGCGCCGCAGACCAGGAACGTGGCGGCCGATGCCGCCAGTGACGACGACCGGCCCGACTACGGCGCCCGCGCCGACGAGATCATGGCGGCCTATGTGCCACGCGTCGCGCAGCGTGCCGAGCGTGCGGTCTCGCGCACGCTGTTCCTTGCGGGTCGTTCGGACAACGTCGTCGGCGATGGCGAGGTCTCAGGCTCGGCGGCACAGCTGGGCCGCTCGCCGGGCGATGTGCCGAGCGTGGTCCTTGCCCTGCGCGAGGCCGAAGGCTTTCACGCCAACGCCCGCGGCGAGTTCGCGCGCCGGGGCGCCTCGCGCGAGGCGACGCAGCAGCAGGTGCGCGCCTTCGGCGCCAACCCGATCGACCCGAACGGCGCCGGCTACCTCGCCTTCCTGCTCGTTCGCCAGCGACCGGCGCAGGCCGAGGCGGCGCGCCAGCTCGCGCTCTATGCGCTGAGCATGCACGGCAGCCGCTATCCGCTCGGTCGCGCCGAGGACTGGACGACGCTGGCCATCGCCAACGCCCTGCTCGGCCGCCAGCGCGATGCCCAGAACGCCATGCTGGTGAGCCTGGCGGCGGCGCCGAACGTCGAGCGCCAATGTCGGGCGGCCCTCGATCTCGTCGGCGTGTACGGCGACCGGATGCGGGCGCCGGTCGAAGCCCTTCTTCGCGGCGCCCAGGCGGCGAGCCCGCGGCCGTCGTCGCTCTGCGAATGGCCGCCCTACTGGGGCGAGACGACGAGCACGCGTTGAGCGGCGCTCCCGGCGCGGGCGCGCCTGAAGCGCCGCGTCGCCTCAGGCGTCGGCCGCCTGGCGCAGGGTCTGGATGACGGGCCGGTTGAGGACTTCACGCAGCCCCCACCAGCCGGCCGCAAGGGCCAGCAGCGCCCCGGCGACGCCGCCGCCGAGCGGCACCCACGGCGACGGGCTCCACGCGAACTCGAAGACGTATCGCGCCAGGGCCCAGCTGACGGCGATCGCCGCCAGCGACGCCAGCACGCCGGCGAGGGCGCCGACGCCGAGCAGCTCGGCGCGTTGCACCTGCCCGAGCAGCTTGCCGCTGGCACCCAGCGCACGCATCACCGCGAACTCGCGCGCCCTCGCCTCGCGTGTCGCGCTGATGGTGGCGAACAGCACCACCAGGCCGGCCGCGAGCGTGAACGCGAACAGGAATTCGACGGCGCGAATCACCTGGTCGAGCGTGTTCTGGATCTGCGCGATCGTGGCCGAGACGTCGATCGCCGTGATGTTCGGGAATTCGCGCGCCAGCGCGTTGTCGAAGCTCGCCGCGGCCGGTCCGGACGACGCTGCCGCTGGCGCCACTGGCGCCCGGAACGCAGCGATGTAGCTCACCGGCGCGTCAGGCACCGACGCGGTCGGGAACAGCACGAAGAAGTTGGCGCGCATCGACGACCAGTCGACCTTGCGCAGGCTGGTGATGCGACCCTCGACCTGGCTGCCGCCGAGGTCGAAGCGCAAGGTCTGGCCGAGCTGGAGGCCCAGCGTCTCGGCGAGCCCTTCCTCGACGCTCAGGCCACCGGTCTCGTTGTCGACCCAGCGGCCGGCCGACACCGTGTTGTGCGGCGGCAGCGTGGCGCTGTCACTCAGGTTGAACTCGCGCTCGACGAGCCGCTTCGCCCGGTCCTCGGTGTAGGAGTCGGGATCGACCGCCTTGCCGTCGATCGCGACGAGCCGGCCGCGGATCATCGGGAACCAGTCGTATCGGGTCACGCCGGCGG
>JBDTCA010000229.1:0-5369 GCA_039923815.1 Caldimonas sp.
CCTTCGCCGCCTATCTCGGCGCCCTCCTGCCGGTGCTGGCCGGCGGCGTGGCAGGCGGCCTCGCGATGCTCGTCGCGATCTTCCTGCCGGCCTATCTCCTCGTCGTCGGCGCCTTGCCGTTCTGGGCGGCATTGCGGGCGCGGCGCAGCGCCCGACGCGCCATGGCTGGTGTCAATGCCGCGGTCGTCGGCCTCCTCCTCTCGGCGCTCGTCACGCCTCTGGCGACGACGGCATTGCACTCGTTCGCCGACGTGGCGCTGGCCGCCGGCGCCTGCGTGGCGCTGCGGTTCGGGCGCTGGCCGCCGGTGCTGGTGGTGGCGCTGGCGGCCGTCGTGGGCTGGGCGCTGGGCTGAGCCTTGGCGAGCGGTGCCGGACTCAGGTTTCGGCGTGGATCCGGACCCGGGTCTCGCCTTCGCCGACGCCGGTCTCCACCTGGTCACCGGAGCGCAGCTTGCGGCCGCGCCGCATTTCCGGCGCACCGTTGACGCGCACGCCACCCTCGGCAATCAGCACCTTGGCGGCACCGCCGCTGCCGGCCTGCCCCGTCGCCTTGAGCAGGGCGTCGAGGGTGATGTGGTCACCGCGCAGGGCGAAGTCGACCGCGGTCATGCGGCCCGCACACTCATGGCGCCGAGATCGCGTCGTCGAGGACCTCGATCCAGTGCCGCACCGGCGTCGTCGTGCCGCTCTGCAGATGCTGGATGCAGCCGATGTTGGCCGAGACGATGACCTCGGGTTCGAGTTCTGAGAGATGGCCGAGCTTGCGGTCGCGCAGCGCGTAGGCGAGCTCGGGTTGCAGCACGGAGTAGGTGCCGGCCGAGCCGCAGCACAGGTGCGCTTCGTTGCGGGCGACCTCGATCTCGAAGCCGAGCGCGGTGAAGGCGGCCTCGACGCCGCCGCGCACGCGCTGCCCGTGCTGCAGCGTGCAGGGAGGGTGGAACGCGAGGCGCTGGCGGCTCCTCTGCCGCACCTTCAGCGCCGGGACGATGTCGGCCAGCAGCTCGGAGACATCGCGCGTCAGGTCGGCGATGCGGTTGGCCTTGTCGGCGTAGGCCGGGTCGTGGGCCAGCGCGTGGCCGTATTCCTTGACGGTGACGCCGCAGCCCGAGGCGTTCATGACGATGGCTTCGACCTCGCCTTTGGAGACCAGCGGCCACCACGCGTCGATGTTTCGACGCATGTGCTCGTGCGCGCCTTCGGCGTCGCCGCCGTGCAGGCGGATGGCGCCGCAGCAGCCGGCCTCGTCGGCCACCAGCGTCTGGATGCCGGCGGCGTCGAGCACGCGGGCGGTGGCGCTGTTGATGTTGGGCATCATGGCCGGCTGCACGCAGCCCATCAGCATCAGCACCTTGCGCGAGTGCACGCGCGTCGGCCAACGATGCGCGCTTTTCGGCGCCGCCGCCGGCACCTTGGCCTTGAGCACGGCCGGCAGCAGCGGCCGCACCGCCTGACCGAGCTTCATCGCCGGCGCGAACAGCGGCGAGGTCAGGCCTTCCTTCAGCAGCCAGCGCAAGGCGCGCTCGCCGGGCGGCCGCGGCACGCGCTCGTCGACGATGTGGCGGCCGATCTCGACGAGGTTGCCGTACTGCACGCCGGAAGGGCAGGTCGTCTCGCAGTTGCGGCAGGTCAGGCAGCGGTCGAGATGGAGCTGCGTCGCCCGTGTGGGCTCGTGGCCCTCGAGCACCTGCTTGATCAGGTAGATGCGGCCGCGCGGGCCGTCGAGCTCGTCGCCGAGCAGCTGGTAGGTCGGGCAGGTCGCGGTGCAGAAGCCGCAATGCACGCACTTGCGCAGGATGGCCTCGGCCTCGGCACCCTCGGCGGTGGCGGCGAACTCGGGCGTCAGGGCGGTTTGCATGCAGGCTTGATTCTGGTCAAAGGCCGCGGTACAGGCGGCCCGGATTGAAGATGCCCTTGGGGTCGAACGCCTGCTTCATGCGCTCGTGGATCGCCCGCAGCGGCGCCGTGAGCGGCGTGAAGACGCCGGCCGACTTGTCGCGCGTGCGGAACAACGTCGCGTGGCCACCGACGCTGGCCGCCGCGCTGCGCACGGCCTCGGCCGGCAGCGAGGTGGCGAGCCAGCGCTGGGCGCCATGCCACTCGATGAGTTCGTCGCCGGCGAGGCCGAGCAGCGGCGCCGTGGCCGGCAGCGAAAGGCGCCAGAGCGCGGCGTCCTGGTGATCGATGGCGTCGTGGGCGGCCAGGAAGAACTGGTCGTCGTGGTCGCGCAAGCCACGCCAGAAGGGCTCGGCCAGGGCAGCATCGATGGCGTCGCCACCGAGCGCGGCCGCGCCTTCGTCGACCGCCGCCGGCGAGCCGCGCAGGCGCACGACGAGGTTGCCGTTCCACCAGGCGCTGGCGTCGAGCGGCAGCGGCCGGCCGCCCCAGGCGTGCAGCCGCGCGAGGGCGTCGGCAGGCTTCAGGTCGAAGCGCAAGGTGGCTTCGGCGGCTGCCTTCGGCAGCACCTTCAGCGAGACCTCGACGACGACGCCGAGGATGCCGAGCGAGCCGGCGACGACGCGCGAGACGTCGTAGCCGGCGACGTTCTTGATGACGCGGCCGCCGAAGCGCATCAGCTCGCCGCTGCCGTTCATGAGCACGACGCCGAGCACGTGGTCGCGCACCGAGCCGGCGGCCGCCCGCGACGGCCCCGAGAGCCCGGCCGCGACCATGCCGCCCACGGTGGCGCCGGCGCCGAAGTGCGGTGGCTCGAAGGCCAGGCACTGGCCGTGTTCGCCAAGCTGCGATTCGAGATCGGCCAGCGCCATGCCGGCCGGTGCCGTGACGACGAGTTCGGTCGGCTCGTGCTCGGCGGGGCCGGCCAGGCCACGGGTGTCGAGCACGTCGCCGGCGGCGAGTTCGCCGTAGAAGTCCTTGCTGCCGCCACCGCGGATGCACAGCGTGCGCCCCGAGGCCGCCGCATCGCGAATGCGCTCGGCCAGCACCGCGATGCCTGCGCCGGCACTCAAAACCGCGGCAGCTCCGGGAAGGCCAGCACGCCGCGCTTGACATGCATGCGACCGTATTCGGCGCAGCGCACGAGCGAAGGGATCACCTTGCCGGGGTTGAGCGTGCCGGCCGGATCGAATGCCCGCTTCAGGGCCAGCATCTGCTCTCGCTCGGCGGCCGAGAACTGCACGCACATCGAGCTCAGCTTTTCGACGCCGACGCCGTGCTCGCCCGTCACCGTGCCGCCCATCTCGATGCTGGCTTCGAGGATCTCGGCGCCGAACAGCTCGGCGCGGTGCAGCTGGTCGGGCTCGTTGGCGTCGAACAGGATCAGCGGATGCAGGTTGCCGTCGCCGGCATGAAAGACGTTGACGCAGCGCAGGTCGTGCTTGGCTTCCATGGCGCCGATGGCGATCAGCATGTCGGCCAGGCGCTTCCTCGGGATGGTCGAGTCCATGCACATGTAGTCGGGGCTGATGCGGCCGCTCGCCGGAAACGCGTTCTTGCGGCCGCTCCAGAAGCGCAGCCGCTGTGCCTCGTTCTCGCTCGCCTCGAGGCGGGTGGCGCCCGACGCGCGCAGCACGTCGGCCACGCGCTGGCTCTCGTGCTCGACTTCGGCCGGCGTGCCGTCGCTCTCGCAAAGCAGGATGGCGGCGGCGTCGAGGTCGTAGCCGGCGTGGACGAAGCCCTCGACGGCGGCTGTCATCGGCTTGTCCATCATCTCCAGGCCGGCCGGGATGATGCCGGCGGCGATGATGGCCGCGACCGCGTCGCCGGCATGGCGCACGTCGGAAAAGCTGGCCATCATGCAGCGCGCCACCTGCGGCTTCGGCAGCAGCTTCACGGTGATCTCGAAGGCGACCGCGAGCATGCCCTCGCTGCCGATGACCACCGCAAGCAGGTCGAGGCCGGGCGCGTCGAGGCTGTCGGCACCGAACTCGACCGCGTCGCCCTCGACCGTGAACCCCCGCACCTTGAGCACGTTGTGCAGCGTCAGGCCGTACTTGAGGCAATGGACGCCGCCCGAGTTCTCGGCGACGTTGCCGCCGATCGTGCAGGCGATCTGGCTGCTCGGGTCGGGTGCATAGAAGAGGCCGAACGGCGCGGCGGCCTCGCTGATGGCCAGGTTGCGGACGCCGCACTGGACCGTGGCGGTGCGGGCCAGCCGGTCGACGCTCAGGATGCGGTTGAACTTGGCCAGGCTCAGCGTCACGCCGAGCGGGTTGGGCAGGGCGCCGCCCGACAGACCGGTGCCGGCACCTCGCGCCACCACGGGCACGCCGAGCCGGTGGCAGGCCCGCAGCACGGCCGCGACCTGGGCCTCGCTCTCCGGCAGCGCGACGACGAGCGGCTGTTCGCGGTAGGCGGTGAGGCCGTCGCACTCGTAGGGCACGGTGTCTTCGCGGTGCCAGAGCAGCGCGTGGCCCGGCAGCACCTCGGCCAGGGCAGCCACGATCTCGGCCTGACGGCGCGAGCGCTCGATCGCCGACCGTCCGGCGGCTTCCGGAAGCGGCGCGTTCACGCGGACCGTTCCGTGGCGCTCGCCGCCGCTATCGCGACGACGACGCGGCCCTCTTGCGTGCCGGCTTGGCCTTCGCACCGCCGCCTTGGGTGGCGGCCTTGACGGCGGCGCGCGCCGGCGCCGTGGCAGCGTCGAACGACTGCCTGACGATGTTCGCGGCCATGCCCTTGGCGGCTTCGGTGGCGCTGTCTTTCATGGCGTGGGTCGCGAGTTGCGTGAACTGGCTGGTCAGCGCGCCCCACCACTGCATCGGATCGACGGCATCACCGGGCCGAGTCGCCGCTTTCTTCTTCGGCGGTGCGGGCGCTTCCGAGGTCGTGGCGGCGTCCGCCGCGGCGGCGGAAAAGACGCCGGGCGTCTTGATCTTCAACGTCTCGCGGAGGTCGCCCATCTGCACGTTCATCGTCTTCAGCGTCGACAGCGTCATGCGCTGGACCTCGAGTGCCTGGATCGTGGCCGAGAGCATGCGGGCGTTCTGCTCGAGCCAGAACTGCACCGTCTTCAGCTCGCCGATGCGCTTTTCGAGTTCGGCCGGGTCGAGCGTCGGCGCCACCCACTGGCCGATCCCGGGCAACGCCGAGCCGGCGTTCTTGACCAGGCTCTGCAGGAAATCGAAGCCGGGAACGAGTGTGTTGAAGCCGCTGGCGTCGCTCATCTGTTTGTCTCCTTGCCCGCTTGTTTTCAAGCTCGCACCGGGCTGGCGGATTGTGCGCCGCGGGCCGGCCACCACCGGGTCGCGCGCCTATTTCGAGAAGTCGCCCTGCTCGAGCTTGTAGCCGCGCCGCTTCAGCAGCGCCGGCACGCCGTTCGGCCCGACCATGTGCAGGCTGCCGATCGCCGCGAAGACCTGCTGGCCACCGGCGTGGAGTGCGTCGATGCGCTCGGCGAGCGCCGGGTTGCG
>JBDTCA010000230.1:0-3302 GCA_039923815.1 Caldimonas sp.
TGACACGGCCGATTTCCTCGGCGATGCCCGTGCTCGCGCTCGCCGGCTGGCAGACGTTCATCGGCGGCATCGGCTTGAGCGCCGTGTCGCTGACGCTGGAGCCGGTCGAGGGCCGCCACTTTCGGGCACTGATGGGCTGGCCGACCCTGCCGGCGCTCGCGTTCCTCATCGTTGCCGGCTCACTTGCGGGCTTCACCATCTACATGCGGCTGCTGCGCGACTGGGGTGCCTTTCGCGCCGGTCTCTATGCCTTCGTCAGTCCGGTGATCGCGGTCGGCGTCGGCGTCGCGGCGCTCGGCGAACGCCTCGGCTGGGCCGAGGGGGTGGGCGCGTTGCTGATGTTCAGCGCCGCGGCCATCGCCTTGAGAAGGCGCCCGCGCGCCGACCCGGCGCTCAGCGGATCTTGATCAGCAGCCTGGCCGCCGGACGGCGAGACCACGATCTCGTGCAGCGTCTTCAGGCCGGGAACTCCACGAGCAGCGACTTCCACGTGGCGCTGTTCTCACCGTCGCCGCCAGTCAGGCCGGGTTTGACGCGCAGCTCTGCAGCCTGGGCGAGCGCCGATGCCGGTGTGCAGGCGACGATGACGGCAGCAAGCACGAGCGAAGGGATGTTCACGTGCATGGCCCATTTTTCCTGGGTAAGCTCCATGGATTCAACTGGAGAGAGCCTTGGAAAAGACTGCCGAACAGGTTTACACCGACCTCCTGCGCATGCTCGCCAGCCCGAGCGCGATTCAGCCGAGCGTACTTGCCGACGCTTTTCGCGACGTCGAGCGCATGCACTCGATGGCGCACATCACCGACTGGCAGCTCGAGCAGGCGCGCGAGGCCTATGCGAAGACCATCGAACGCGAACCGCGCGAGGGCGCGCCGCGGTCGCCTGAGACGCGCGCAGACGAGCGCGACTGAGCGCAGCGAAGATCGCGCCGTCTCCCGGCCCCCTTAAGATCGATCTCCCTCGAAAGGACCCTCATGCCACTCGTATCCATGCGCCAGCTGCTCGACCACGCCGCGGAGAACGGCTACGGCATCCCGGCCTTCAACGTCAACAACCTCGAGCAGGTTCAGGCCGTGATGACGGCGGCGAGCGAGGTCGGCGCGCCGGTCATCCTGCAGGCCAGCGCCGGCGCCCGCAAGTACGCCGGCGAGCCCTTCATCAAGCATCTGATCGAGGCCGCGATCGAAAGCTGGCCGAAGGTGCCGCTGGTGATGCACCAGGACCATGGCCAGAGCCCCGACGTGTGCCGTTCGGCCATCGACCTCGGCTTCAGCTCGGTGATGATGGACGGCTCGCTCGAGGCCGACGGCAAGTCGATCGCCTCCTACGACTACAACGTCGAGGTGACGCGGAAGGTGGTCGACATGGCGCACGCGCGCGGCGTCACCGTCGAAGGCGAGCTCGGTTGCCTGGGCTCGCTCGAGACCATGAAAGGCGACAAGGAAGACGGCCACGGCACCGACGCGACCATGACGCGCGAGCAGCTCCTCACCGACCCGGAACAGGCGGCCGACTTCGTCAAGCGGACCCAGCTGGACGCACTGGCGATCGCCATCGGCACCAGCCACGGTGCCTACAAGTTCACCCGGAAGCCCACGGGCGACATCCTGGCCATCGACCGCATCAAGGCGATCCACAAGCGCATCCCGAACACCCATCTGGTGATGCACGGCTCGTCGAGCGTGCCGCAGGACCTGCTTGCCGTGATCCGCGAGTTCGGCGGCCAGATGAAGGAGACCTACGGCGTTCCGGTCGAGGAAATCCAGGAGGCCATCAAGCACGGTGTGCGCAAGATCAACATCGACACCGACATCCGGCTGGCGATGACGGCGGCGATCCGCAAGTACCTCGCGCAGAACCCTGACAAGTTCGATCCGCGCGACTATCTGAAGCCAGCCCGTGAAGCTGCCAGGCTCATCTGCCGGCAGCGCTACATGGAATTCGGCTGCGAAGGGCAGGCCGGCAAGATCACGGCGCAGTCGCTGGCGCACGTCGCCAAGCGATACGCGGACGGCAGTCTCGCGCAAACGGTGGTGTAGGCGCTCGCCTGGGATGGGATCGCCATCTTCCTCCGGCACCGAGGCGCTCTTTGAAAGCAAGCTCCACTCGCTGCCGTTGATCGCGCGCGGCAAGGTGCGCGACAACTACGCCGTCGGACGCGATCGGATGCTGATGGTCGCGAGCGACCGCCTAAGCGCGTTCGATGTCGTGATGAACGAGCCGATTCCGGGCAAGGGCAAGGTGCTCACGGAGATGGCGTTGTTCTGGTTCGCCAGGCTCGCCCACATCGTTCCCAATCACCTCACCGGGGAGGACCCGGAAAGCGTGGTTGCCGCCAATGAGAAGCCGCAGGTGCGCGGCCGCTCGATGCTGGTACGGCGGCTGAAGCCGATCCCGGTCGAGGCCGTGGTGCGCGGCTACCTCGCTGGCAGCGGCTGGAAGGAATACCAGGTCGGTGGCGCCGTGTGCGGTGTCATGTTGCCGCCCGGCCTGCAGAACGCCTCCAGGCTGCCAGCGCCGATCTTCACGCCGGCCACCAAGGCCGAGATGGGCGACCACGACGAGAACATTGACTTCGATCGCGTCGGCGACGTCATCGGGACCGAGCTCGCCGCGAAGGTGCGTGATACGGCGATTCGTCTGTACAGCGAAGCTGCGGAATTTGCCCTCGGCAAGGGCATCATCATCGCCGACACGAAGTTCGAATTCGGTCTCGATGACGACGGCGTGCTCACATTGATGGACGAGGTGCTGACGGCAGATTCGTCGCGCTTCTGGCCGGCCGAAAGCTACGCCGTCGGGATGAACCCGCCGAGTTTCGACAAGCAGTTCGTGCGTGACTGGCTCGAGTCCGTGCAGGTTGGCGGTGCACCGTGGAACAAGCGTGCGCCTGCGCCTGCGTTGCCGCCGTCGCTGATCGAACAGACGTCAAATCGATACGCGGCCGCGCTGCAACGCCTGCTCTGACGATGGGCACGCCGAGAAGCTCGAAGCTGCTCGTCGACCTCGAGGCCGCCATTCGCGCCGAATCTCGACCCGCGGCAAAGGATCGGCTGCGGGCTCAGTACGTCGTGCAACTGGCCCGGGTGGACCGTCTCGAAGAGGCAGCCGGCGTCCTCGCGGATCTGCGGCTGCGCAATGCCCGCGGGGAGGCTCCGACAGTCACCCCCTGGATCAACTACGCAGATTCGATGCTGGATCGCCGTCTTGGCCTGGGAGACTCGGCGCGGATCAAGATGCGAAGAGCTCACGCCACCAGCGTCGTCGCGGGCCTGGTTGATCTACAGGCGCTTTGCTCGTCG
>JBDTCA010000231.1:0-3765 GCA_039923815.1 Caldimonas sp.
TGAAAGCGAGGCCTTCGCGATCGGCCTTCAAATGGCCCTCGGCGCGAAAAGTCCGACGACCCTCGTGCAGACGCCCGATCAAGCTGTCGAACGGTGCCAGCGAGTCGCCGACCAGCTGCACTCGGGCATCGAAGCGCTGGCCGCGAACGATGTCACCCGCGTGGCCATCGACGTCGAGGCGCGAACCGCCGGCCAACACATGGCCACGAAGCGGAAAGGTGCTGTCGGTCCCGGTGAAGCTGAGGATGGCACCGCTGACGAGGCTGGCCTCGAAAGGGACTGCGCGCCACTGGCCGACGATCTCGACGCGGGTCGGCATGCCCGCAGCCGGCGCATCGGTCGTGTTTGGCGACGCGGTCGCCTCGATGACCAGATCGGCGGCTTCGTGGCGGACGCGCACCGTGGCGTTCTGGGCAAGCAGGCGCTCGATCTTGTAGCGACCCGGGCCACGGTTCTCCGGATCGCGCAAGCGCCAGTTGCGATGGCCGTCGGCAGCGCGCTCGAGGTCGACGTAGCCATCGCGCAGCGTCATCAACCCGATGACGACGCGGCCTTCCGCGACGCTTCGCCACGACACGACGGCCGACGCTTCGCCGAGTGCGACGAACGGCTTGCCGGCGTCGGCCCAGGCGGTGTTGTCGATGCGAACGCCACGAAAACGCAGTGTCGGCTCGAGCCCGCTCGTCAGGCCGACGCGAAGCGAATCGAAATGCACGCGGCGGCCCGAGCTTTTCTCGAGAACGCCGCTCACGACCGGCGCCAGCCACAAGGGTTGGATCGCCAGCGCCAGAGCCACGGCCGCGAGCAGGCCGAGCACCACCCTGGCCAATCGGCTGTGCGGCAGCACGCCGAATCCTCGCGTATCCGTGGAGGAAGCTTGCATCGCTGCGATCGTAGACAGGGCTCCAGTCAGCGCGGGTAGGAAGGCTTGCCGCAGGCGAGCGGGAGTGCGACTTGCCTTCATCGACAATCGAGTGCATCGAAAGGACCGTGATGAACGACCCCACCAGCCGGCGCAAGGCCGAAGACGTCAAGCCTCTTCCTGCAAGCGACGACGACGAAGAGGAAACCTGGCGGCACGCGCCGGTGGCGCCCAAGGACAAGGGCGTGATCGAGTCGCTCGGCGAGTCGGTGTCGGACGTGGTGACCGGCTCCGAGGCGCCGCCCGGCAAGGTACCGAAGACCTGACCGACGTCGGCTAGGCAGCCTTCCGACGCGCCCGCTTCGCCGCCGCCGGATTGGCCGTCGTCTTCGCGACCGCAGACGACTTCTTCTTCGCCGCCTCGGCGGTTGCCTTCTGGCCGCCTTTCGGCGAGCGCGTCTGCAGGCTCCGTCGCAGCAGGTCGGTCAGATCGACCACATTGCTGCCAGTCGCCGGTGCGTCGTCGCCCTCGAGCGACGTCACCTTCTCCGTCTTGCCGGCCTTGAGCCGGCTCGCGGCGAGGGCGTGGATCGCGGAGGTGAACTTGTCGCTGTAGTCGGCGGGTTTCCAGTTCCCCGTCATGTCGCGGACCAGTTGCACCGCCATCTTCATCTCAGCCTCCTTCAACCCGGCACCACTTTTCCCCGCAGCAGGGAGATCCAGGTCGTCTCGGGGTCGGATCTCGTCAGCCCAGCGAATGGTGTTGAGCAGCAGTGCGTCGCCGTCGGGGATCAGCGCCGCCAGATGCTCCTTGGTGTGCATCACGACGCGGGCCACGCCGATCACCCCGGCGTCAATCATCGCCTAACGCAGCAGTGCATAGACCTTCTCGCTCTTGCCCTGCGGCGCCAGGTAGTACGGCTTCTCGAGATAGGTGAACGGAATCTGGTCGGCCTTGACGAACGTTTCAATCTCGATCGTCTGCGTCGATAGCGGATACGCGGCCTTGATCTCGTCATCGCTCAGCACGACGTAATCGCCGCTCTCCTGCTTGATGCCCTTGACGATGTCGCCGCTCTCGATTTCCTTGCCCGTGCGCTTGTTGATGCGCTTGTAGCCCACCGGATCCATGGTCCGCTTGTCGAGCCAGTCGAAATCGATGCCGATCTCCTGGGAGGCGGGATACAAGGCGACCGGCACGTGGACCAGCCCGAAGCTGATCGCACCTTTCCAGATGATTCTTGACATGGGCTCTCCGTGCGATCGAGGTTCGGTTTCTCAGGTTCCGCTTCCCTATAGTCGCGCGATGGACGAACCGAGCCGCGCTTCAGTCGACACGATGCCGGGTGCGACGGTGCTCGAGTTCGGCACCTCGTGGTGCGGGCACTGCCGCGCCGCACAACCCATCATCGTCGCCGCTCTGGCGCCTCGGCCTCAGGTGCGGCACATCCGGATCGAAGACGGCGCGGGCCGCGCCTTGGGTCGCTCCTATGGCGTCAAGCTCTGGCCGACCCTCGTTTTCCTGCGCAACGGTCAGGAAGTGGCCCGCAGGGTGCGCCCGGTCAACGTCGACTCGATCCAGTCTGCGCTTGCCCTGACCGCCGCTTGAGCCGCGCGACCGGGTCCTTGCCGGGACTACTTGCCGCCTTCCGGGCTGGTGTTGGTTTCGCCCGTCCTCTTGCCGTACTTGCGGTTCTGGCGGTCACCGAAATTGCGGGCTTTTTCAGCTTGGCGATGCGTGAAGTGGCGAACGCCCTGGGCCGATCGATGGGTCGTCTCACGGGCGCGATCAGCCATCGAGGCGTGATACGGCGAGCCGTTGTGCATCGTGGCTTCGCCGCCGTGGGTCGAGCGCCACTTGGTGAGCGCCTCCTCGCGGTTCTGGTCTCGACGTTCCTGGTCAGAACTGTAGGTTGCCGCGCCGGCAGCGAACGAGGCAGTGGCAGTGAGGGCGAGCACGAGCGTGGGCAGAAGTTTCATTACAGTTCCTTTGCGGTGATGCCGATCGCAGCAGGCGACGGCGTTGCCGCAGTCTCGGTGCCTGAACCGGCGCCGACAAACGGTGAACGAGCCGATGCGCTGGCCGACACCCGCCCTTCGGCGCGTCGGCCATCCCCTACCTGGATTCAGATTCGATGAAGATCGCCACATTCAACGTCAACGGCATCACGGCTCGCCTGCCGCGCCTGCTTGAGTGGCTCGAGGAATCCAAGCCCGACATCGCCTGCCTGCAAGAGCTCAAGACGTCGGATGAGACATTCCCGGCCATGGCACTGCAGGCGGCAGGCTACGGCGCGCTCTGGCATGGCCAGAAAGGCTTCAACGGCGTGGCCGTGCTGAGCCGTGGCGAGCCGCCGGTGGAGCGCCTCCGTGGCCTGCCCGGCGACCCTGACGACAGCCACAGCCGCTACCTCGAAGTCGAGGCCCAGGGCACCATCGTCGCTTCGATCTACCTGCCGAACGGCAATCCGCAGCCGGGCCCGAAATTCGACTACAAGCTGGCCTGGTTCGACCGCCTGATCGCTCATTCGAAAAGCGTGCTCGCACTGCCGCAGACCGTGGTGCTGGCGGGCGACTACAACGTCGTCGCCACCGACGGCGTCGGCGACATCTACTCGCCGCGTTCGTTCAAGGACGACGCGCTGCTGCAGCCCGAAAGCCGCGCTGCCTACCGGCGCATGGTCGAGCTCGGCTGGACCGACGCAATCCATTCGCTGCACCCCGGCAAGGCGATCTACACCTACTGGGACTACTTCCGCAACCGTTTCCCGCGCGACGCTGGCCTGCGCATCGACCACCTCATGCTCAACGCCGCCGCGGCCACCCGCCTGAAGGAGGCCGGTGTGGACAGGGCGGTGCGGGCGCGGGAAAAGCCGAGCGACCACGCGCCGACCTGGGTCGTC
>JBDTCA010000232.1:0-3915 GCA_039923815.1 Caldimonas sp.
ATATTGGACTCGGATACAAGATCGATCAGCGTTTTTAGCTTCCGAAGATCCATAGATGGCGGTCTTATAGGTGATGGGCGAGCCGCATTGTGACGGTTTATGGAAACGAGTTGCGGGATCAAGCGGCAGTAGCTTCGCCACTCGTTCATTTAAAAAAACCGGACGGATTGAACGAAGTTGAGTTCTCTAGTCGGCGTTGCGCTGCTATTTGATCACCGATGTCCACTCGCTGAGCAAATCTTGGGTGACGGATCCCAGCTTCGTCGCGGCCGCATGACCGTCGGAGCCGAATGCGACCGTAAACGGCAGCGCGCCGAGCTTGTTGCCGAGGTCGCGTGAAAGGTCAACGCCATGCTCCGCGGCGAAGGCGACTGGCAACTTGAGGCCACGATCCCGAACGAAACCTTCGACGGCCGGGCGCTGGTCGATGGCCAGTGCCAGCACATGCCACGAGGACGCGGGTTGGGACATGAAGAACGCGTCCAGCAGCGGCATCTCCGTCACACAGGGTGCGCACCAAGTCGCCCAGAAGTTGAGCAGCAGCGGGCGGCCATGGAAGGCCCGCATCGCCGTGACCGGACCGGCGAGGGACTCGAAGGTTTGTGTCCAGACGTCGAGCGAAGGCGATGCCCTCGATTGCGCCGAGCCGTGGTCGCGATATTGCCAAATTCCTACGCCGGCGCCCGCGAGCATCGCAATTCCGCCCACGAGCCCGCCGATGACGACGCGTCTCTTCACCGGGAGGCCGGCTGGAGCGCGTGCAGGGCGGCCAGGTCGCCACGTGCGCTTCGACCGCGTGAGTCGCGTTGCAGGGCGCCGCGCAGATCGTCGTAGTCATGGACGGTGAGGGCGACATGGACGACGCCCTGCAACACCGTGCTGCGGGTATAGACGTCGAGCACCGACAACGGTTCGCCGCCGCGCGGCCGCTCCAGGCTGGAGGTGTCGTACTCGATCCGGCGATCGATCAGGGCGAGCTCGGCGGCCTTGGAGTCGTCGCAGTAGAGATCGATGTGGACGCTGTTGCGCCGCGTCGCCGTGCCGCGCCAGACGGCACCGCTCAGATGCGGCCGGAACGGCGCCAGCGTCGCCATCCACTGCGCGGCGATGCGTCGCAATTCCGCCAGCTCGGCCGGCTGCGTGTCGGCTTCGAACAAGTCGAGATAGACCCGCACCTCGTCTTCGACTTCGTCGTTGCCGGGCAGGCTGGCGGCGCGGTTGGGGTAGCCGAGGTCGCGTGCCGCTCGCCGCTTGGCGGGGCCGTATTCCATGCCCTCATCAACGATCAGGCGGGCCGCGGCCGATGCGATCTCGAGGCTGGAATGGGTCGGCATCAAAAGATTCTAGGCAGCGCGGTCAGGGCAGCTCGACGCTGGCCATCCGCGCAACGATGGTTCCCGCCCGGCCGACGATATACGGCGAGCCGGGCCTTTTCTCGAAGCGTTTGGGGGCTGGCAGCATGACCGCCAGCTGCGCCGCCTGCGCTGCCGAAAGCGAGCCCGCGCCGACGTGGAAATACCGCCGTGCCGCCGCGTCTGCGCCGAACACGCCTTCGCCCCACTCGACGTTGTTGAGGTAGATCTCGAGG
The DNA here is from genome assembly GCA_039923815.1 of Caldimonas sp. Lineage (GTDB taxonomy): Bacteria > Pseudomonadota > Gammaproteobacteria > Burkholderiales > Burkholderiaceae_C > Schlegelella_A. The sequence goes on from JBDTCA010000232.1 coordinate 1,589, forward strand.
ATGCGGCGTTTGCCGAGCAGCGCTTCCATCGCGTAGGCCAGCGCCAGTTCCTGACCCTTGCGCACGAAATTGCGCTCGCCGCCGAGAAAGAGGTTCTTGGCGAGCTGTTGCGTGATCGTGGAGCCACCGACGACCTTCGGCTCGCGCTTCGCCGGTCTTTTCTCGGCGGCCGCTTCGGCGCGTTGGTTGCGATCCCAGGCTTTCTCGAGCGCATCCCACTCGACGCCGCTGTGTTCGACGAAGCTGGCGTCCTCCGCCGCGATCACCGCGCGCTTGAGGTTCGGCGAGATGGCGTCGTAGTCGAGCCAGTGCTGCTGCCAGGACACCTTGCCCCTGTCCAGGGCGAGTCGCCAGGCTTCCGAGCGCTGGAAGGTCGTCGACTCCGGATCGACGAAGCGCATCGCCGCGATCCGCACGACGAAATAGAGCTCCAGGCCGATCAGGCAGATCAGCACCAGCAGCGCGAAGCGGGCGAGCTCCCCGCCACGGCCTCGCCGGGTCACGGCGAGGCCAACCGCAGGCGGAGCGCGGCAAGCACGGGCGCGGTGTCGGGGGCCACGCCGCGCCAGATCTCGAAGGCCTCGGCCGCCTGCTCGACGAGCATGCCGAGCCCGTCGCGCGCCACTGCGCCTTCGCCCTCGGCCCACGCGAGAAAGGCCTGCGCCGGTGCGCCATACATCATGTCGACGGCGAGCGCGCCGGGCCGCAGCACGCTGCGCGCGACCGGCACCGCGGCGCCGCCGACGCTGCTGGCGCTGGCATTGATGACGACGTCGAAGCCGCCACCGCAGGCCTCGAGAGACGTGGCGGCAACGTGCGTGGTCGGGGTCGCGGATTTCAGTGGTGTGGTTGCCGTCACGACCGCCGCCTGCGCATGTCGCGCGACCAGTCGCTGGGCGCGCTCGATACTGCGGTTGGCCACGATTACCTCGGCGGCGCCGCTGGCGACGAGCGGTCCGAGCGCGCCTGCGGCGGCGCCGCCCGCGCCGATCAGGAGCACGCGGGCACCATCCAGCCGCACGCCGGCATTGCGCTCGATGTCCCGGAGCAGCCCGGCACCGTCGGTGTTGTCGCCATGCCAGCCGGTCGCGTCGAAGCGGATGGTGTTGCAGGCGCCTGCCAGCTCGGCTCGCGGCGAGCGTTTCGCGCAGAGATCGAATGCCTCGAACTTGAACGGCAGCGTCACGTTGCAGCCGCTGGCGCCGGCGGCGGCGAAGCGCTGCAGCGTGGTCGCGAAGGCATCCATCTCGCAGAACACGCGCTCGTAGCTCACCGACTCGCCGGTCTGGCGCGCGAACTCGGCGTGGATGAACGGCGACTGGCTGTGCGCCACGGGATTGCCGACGACGGCGTAACGCGCCGGCTGCGGTTCAGAGGTGAAGTTCGTCGTCGCCTTCGTCACGGCACGCTGAGCGTCGTCTCGAGGTTTTCTTCGCGCGTGAAGCGAAACCGCGACGTGATGACGAGCTGGTCGGCGTTCCTGCGCATGGGCGCCGTGAAGCGGCCGAACGGCGCCGCGGCCATCACGATGGCGATGGCCCGGCGATCGAGGATCTTCGAGCCCGAGCTGCGCACGACCTCGGTCTCGACGACGCGGCCGGCAACATCGACCGTGACGTTCATCGTCAGCTCGCCGTAAAGCTTCTTGCCGTCGTTCTCGGGAAAGTTGCGCGTGCCGCGTTCTTCGATCTTGCGCCGCAACTGGTCGTAGTAGATGGCGTAGACCTCTTCGCGGGTGGCCGGGCTGATGTAGCGCTTCTTCGGCCGCGCGTTCTCGTCGTTGATGCGCTTCTCGATCTCGGCCAGCGTCTCGACGAGCTGTCGTCGCCGGTTCTCCTGCTCGCGCTCGTCGGGCGTGCCCTGGTCACGCAGCGGGTCGGTGGCGGGCAGCAGGGCCAGCTCGCGACGCAGTTGCGTGAGCAGCTGCTGCTGCGTCTCCTGCATCTGCTCGATCTGCTTCTTGGTGTCTTCGTTGGCATCGCCGTACTCGGTCTGAACCGAAGGTGGCAACGGCGACGTGGCGCGGCCCGCCGTGGCCTCGCCGCCGCCGGCCAGGCTGGCCTGCGCGATCGCCTGCGCCTTCTCCGGCGCCTCGCCCGAGCGCGAGTTGACGAGGATCACTTCGAGCGGCGAGTCCTGGAAGATGCGATTGAAGCTCTCGGGATCGACGAATCGCACGCCGAGCAGCACGCCATGAACACCGAGCGACACCGCGAGCGCGAGCTGCAGCGCCGACAGCCTGGCGGGGAACGCGAATTTCACGCGGCGGCGGTGTCGACGACGGCGTCGGGCGCTGAGCCTTCGTCGGAAGTCGTGACGTCGATGGC
>JBDTCA010000233.1:0-3453 GCA_039923815.1 Caldimonas sp.
ACGGACATTCCCGCCCGCATCGTGTCGCGGACCTTTCTGGGCGAGAAGATCGAATACGTCCTGGAATGCCAGGGCGAGACGCTTCAGGTCGCCCGCTACAACGCTGGCCCTGGTGACCTTTTTCCGGTGGATGGCGACGTTGCGATTCGCTTCGCGGCGGACGCGATGGTCGTGCTCGCCGACGACAAGGTCGCCGCAACATGAACGGCTTGCGCCTCATGGTCACGTCGCTTGTCTTGGGCGTCGCCCTCGCAGGTCCTGCAGCGTTGGCGGCGCCGCCGAGCGAGGTTCATGGCTCGCTGGACGCATTTGCGGCCCCCGGGGTGGCGCTGGCCTGGGCCGTGCTGCGCGGCAAGGACGAAGCATCGGCGGAAGTCGTTGTGGAGGTCGTCGCCGATCCGGCCACCTATCGCTCGCTGAGCGTGGTCGGGGTCGACCCGTTCAGCAAGTCGACGAGTCCGCTACTTGCCACGACGCCCATCGACGGCCCCCTGCTCGTTCGCGTGCCACGGGTCCGGTTCGCGGATCTGCCACGGACCGAATGGCGTCTCTACGCCTCTTCTGCATCCGACGCATCGCTGGCTCCGGCGATCGTGATCTATTTCCAGGGTGTGCCCGACACCACCCCGGAATTCAATGACGAAGCCGCGCTCCTCACATCGCTGACCCAGCGCGTGGAGCGTGCGCGGCGAGAACTGAAAATCAAATGACGATGACCGCTTCCGAACTGGCCCTTCTGCTGGATCACTCTGTCCTCAAGCCCGAGGCCACCCAATCCGACGTGCTCGCCGGTGCACACGTCGTGCGCGCATGGCATGTCGGCTACTACTGCGTACAGCCGACCTGGGTGCGCGCGGCGGTTGCCGAACTCGACGGGAGCGGTGCCCTCGTCGTCTCGGTGGTGGGATTTCCGCACGGCTGCGAGCGGTCGTCCACGAAGGCCGACGCCGCACGGCTGGCGATCGACGACGGCGCACGTGAAATCGACATGGTCATCAACATCGGGGCGCTGAGAGACGGCGACACGACGACCACTGAGGCCGACATCGCAGCGGTTGTCAGAGCGGCAGGCAAACTCCCGGTCAAGGTCATCCTCGAAACCGCCGTTCTCACCGATTCGGAGAAAAGACTCGCGTGTCGCATCGCCCGCGACGCGGGTGCCGCGTTCGTCAAGACGTCGACCGGCTTTCACACGTCTGGCGGTGCGACTGCTGCGGACGTTCGCTTGATGCGAGGCGAAGTCGGCCCGCAATACGGAGTCAAGGCGTCCGGCGGAATCCGGACGCTTGCCGACACGCTGCTCATGATCGAGGCCGGCGCGAGCCGAATCGGCACGTCGGCCACGGCTGCAATCCTTGCGGCGATCGATGCGCAGGGTGGCCAGGATCCAGGGCCGTACGGATAGACACGAACAGGCGCGGTACGAAGCGCATCGTTGGTGTGTCGTGTGTTCAAAGGCTGCCAAAGCGATCGCTTCACATTTTTTCGTCAGTGCCCAGTTTGCTATGTCAGACTTCCTGATGGATCACGGACGTCATGAACACCAAAGAAACCTTTAACGATCACGTCGTCCGCCTGTTTCTGTGCGCCTCTGCAGTGTGGGGAATCATCGGCATGCTCGTCGGCATGTATCTCGCTGCAGAACTGGCCTGGCCGTTCTGGAACTTCAACGTTCCGTTCCTGACTTTCAGCAGGCTGCGGCCGGACCATACCTTCGGCGTGATCTTCGCCTTCGGCGGCTCGGCGCTGATGGGTACCTGCTATTACTCGGTGCAGCGCACCACACATGCGCGCCTGGCATGGGGCCGGCTCGCCGAATTCACGTTCTGGGGCTGGCAGCTGATCTGCGTGGCAGCGATGATCTCGATGCCACTCGGCCTGACGCAGAGCAAGGAATACGCCGAACCCGAATGGTGGATCGACATCTTCATCGCAGTCGTCTGGGTCAGCTTCGGCGCGGTGTTCTTCGCCACCCTGGCGCGTCGGCGCATCCAGCACATCTACGTCTCGAACTGGTACTACGGCGCTTTCATCATTGCCGTCGGGTTGCTGCACATCGTCAACAACCTGGCCATTCCGGTGTCGATGTTCAAGTCGTACCCGATCTATTCGGGCGCCGTCGATGCCATGGTCCAGTGGTGGTACGGCCATAACGCGGTCGCGTTCTTCCTCACAGCCGGCTTCTTGGGGATGATGTATTACTTCGTGCCGCGGCAAGCCCAGCAGCCGCTGTGGAGCTATCGCTTTTCCATCGTCAACTTCTGGGCCTTGATCTCCGTGTACATGTGGGCAGGCTCCCATCACCTGATGTACACGGCGCTGCCCGACTGGGTGCAATCCGTCGGCATGGCGTTCTCGCTCGTGCTGCTGATGCCGAGCTGGGGATCGGCCGCCAATGGCCTCTTCACGTTCAACGGCTCGTGGCACCGGGTCAAGCGCGATCCAGCAGCCAAGTTCATGGTGATGGCGCTCGTGTTCTACGCCGCCGCCACGTTCGAAGGCTCGATGATGGCGATCAAGACGGTCAACTCGATCTCGCACTACACCGACTGGACCATCGCCCACGTACATTCGGGCGCGCTGGGCTGGGTGGCCATGATCACCATCGGTTCACTTTACGCAATGGCGCCGCGTGCGCTCGGCCGGCCGGAGATGCATTCGCACACGGGCATGGAAGTCCACTTCTGGCTTCACCTCACCGGCACCTTGATCTACGTGCTCGCCATGTGGACTGCTGGCGTCACGGAAGGCATGATGTGGCGTGCGACCAGTCCCGACGGCTCGCTGACCTACTCCTTCATCGAGAGCCTGATCGCGATCAAGCCTTGGTATATCGCCCGTTGGTTCGGCGGGGTGCTTATCTGGCTGGGCATGTGGGTGATGGCGTGGAACCTCTGGTTCACCGCTGCCGATGCGCGCAAGCACATCATCGTTCCGGTTCCGGTGCCGATCCCCGAGCCCATTCCCGACCAGCTGCCGCCTCCGTTGCCGGCAGCCGCCTGAGACGCGCGCCATGGCTTACCGCCACTTCGAGTTCATCGAGAAGCACGTCTGGGCACTCGGAATCCTGACCGCGATCATGGTCTCACTGGGTGGCCTGGCCGAGATCACACCGCTCTTCGTCGAAGCCAACAAGTTGAAGCCTGCCGAGGGCGTGAAGCCCTACTCGCCATTGCGCTTGGCCGGCCGGGACGTCTACGTGCGGGAGGGCTGCTATCTATGTCATTCGCAGATGATCCGCGCACTGCGATTCGAAACCCAGCGCTACGGACACTATTCGACGGCTTCTGAATCGGTGTATGACCGCCCCTTCCAGTGGGGCTCCAAACGCACCGGTCCCGATCTCGCGCGCATTGGTGGAAAGTACTCCGACGAGTGGCAGCACCTGCACCTGATGAGCCCGCGCCAGGTCGTCCCCGAATCCAACATGCCCGACTACCCCTGGCTGGCGAA
>JBDTCA010000234.1:0-4289 GCA_039923815.1 Caldimonas sp.
AGGACCTTGTGCTTCTCGTAGAGCGCCTGCGCGATCGACAGCGTAGTGCGGGCCGAGAAGCCAAAGCGCGAGTTGGCCTCGCGCTGCAGGCTCGTCAGGTCGTAGAGCGTCGGCGGCGCCTGCGTGCTCGGCTTGGCCTCTTCGGTCACGGTAGCCGGCTCGCCCTGCGCCGCCTCGGCGACGGCGAAGGCGTCGGCCTCGTTCCAGAACCGGTCGGAGCGCAGTTCGGCATCGTCGGGGTTCTTCTTCCATTTCCGGTCGAACCATTTGCCCTCGTATTCGCCGGCGCCGACGGCGAAGGTCGCGCGCACTTCCCAGTAGTCGCGCGAGACGTGCTTCCGGATCAGCTCCTCACGCACGACCATGATCGACAGCGTCGGCGTCTGGACGCGGCCGACGGTGGTGAGGAAGAAGCCGCCATCGCGCGAGTTGAACGCCGTCATCGCCCGCGTTCCGTTGATGCCGACCAGCCAGTCGGCCTCGGAGCGGCAACGCGCCGCGTCGGCCAGCGGCAGCATCTGCTTGTCGCTGCGCAGGTGATCGAAGCCGTCGCGGATCGCGGCCGGCGTCATGCTCTGCAACCAAAGGCGGCGGACCGGATGCTTGCTCTTGGCATGCTGCTGGATTAGCCGGAAGATGAGCTCGCCCTCGCGGCCGGCGTCGCAGGCGTTGATGAGCTCGCTCACGTCTTTCCTCTTTGCCAGCTTGACGATCGCGTTGAGTCGCGTCTTCGTCTTGTCGAGAGGTGCCAGGTCGAAGTGCGGCGGGATCACCGGCAGGTTGGCGAAGCTCCACTTGCCGCGCTTGACGTCGAACTCCTCCGGCGCCTTGATCTCGAGCAGGTGGCCGACGGCCGAGGTGACGACGTAGCCTTCGCTCTCGAAGTACTCGTCGTGTTTGTCGAACTTACCGGCCGTGGGGGTCAGCGCGCGCACGATGTCCTGTGCGACTGACGGCTTCTCGGCAATGATCAGTGACTTAGTCATTCTGTTGGCATGTCTTTCGCGTGAGGCATTCGCCTCGTCCATACAATCCGGGCCTCTCGCGCGCACGCCTGTGCGCGCGCACCCATGAATTCAATGTACCCAAAGAAATCCAGCGCTTCGAAAACCCCTTCCAAGGCTTCTTCCTCGCCGGCCGCGCCGGCACGCGGCAAGCGCATCCAGGTTCGCAAGTCGGGCATCCACGGCAGGGGCGTGTTCGCACTGGCGCCCATCGCCGCCGGTGAACGGATCATGGAATACACCGGCAACGTGATCACGTGGAAGGAGGCGCAGCGCCGCCACCCGCACGACCCGAACGACCCGAACCACACCTTCTACTTCCACATCGACGACAAGCGCGTCATCGACGGCAAGCTGAACGGCAACTCGGCGAAGTGGATCAACCACGCCTGCGGCCCGAACTGCGAGGCCGACCTCGACGAGGAGGCGGGCCGCGTCTTCATCAACGCGCTGCACGACATCTCGCCCGGCGAAGAGCTCAACTACGACTACGGCCTCGTCCTCGACGGCCGCCACACGGCCAAGGTGAAGAAGCAGTTCGAGTGCCGCTGCGGCACGCCCGAATGCCGCGGCACCATGCTGGCGCCGAAGCGGTGACGCATCGAGCCGGCCTCGCGATCCAGCACGTCGCGCAGACCGGCTCGACCAACAGCGACCTGCTTGCGCGCGCGCATGCCGCCTCGCAGGCTGGCAAGGCCTTCGCGGCCTGCGTGCTTGTCGCCGACCGGCAGACCGCCGGTCGCGGCCGCCACGGCCGGGCCTGGCATGGCGCCGAAGGTGCGGCGCTGACGTTCTCCCTGGCCTGGCCCTTCGCCGCAGAGGTCGACCTCGACGGTCTGTCGCTCGCCGTCGGGGTCGCACTCGCCGACGCCCTCGATCCCGCCCCCCTCGAACCCTCGCGGCCGGCGCGCCGAATGGGAATCAAGTGGCCGAACGACCTGTGGCTGCTCGACGTGGGCCGGCGAACCGCCGTGTCCGAAGCCGGATCCGAGCCCGATGACGCCGCGCTGCACGGGCGCAAGCTCGCCGGCGTCCTGATCGAAGCGGCGCCGTGCGGGAAGGGTCGCGTCGCCGTGATCGGCGTCGGCCTCAACGTCGCCGAGCAGGCCGTGGGCGATGCAGCGTCTGGTGTCGCCTGGCTGCAGGAGATCGACGCCAGCGCCTCGCCGGCATCGGCGCTCCACGCGTTGCTGCCTGCGCTCGTCGCCGCCTTGCAATCCTTCGAGCACGGTGGCTTCGACGCCTTCGCCGAACGCTTCGCGGCGCGCGACGTGCTGCGCGGGCAGCGCCTTCGTGCCGGCGAGCTGGACGGCATCGCCGACGGCGTCTCGGCGAGCGGCGAGCTGTGGCTGCGCACGGCCGGTGGCGTGGTGCCGGTGCGCAGTGGCGAGGTCCGGCTGCAACGAATCGGCCTTGCCGCCGAACTCGCGTGCTGAGAACGCTGCTGGTGGCGCTGATCGCCGCCAACTTGCTCTTCTTCGGCTTCACCCTGGGCTGGTTCGATGGCATCGCCGGCATGAACTCGCTCGGCGACCGCGAGCCCGAGCGGCTGGTGGCGCAAGTCCGGCCCGAAACGATTCGCCTGCTGCCGGTGGCCGCTCCCGGTGCGGCAACGACCGTCTCGTCCTGCTTCGAATCCGGCCCGTTCAGTGCCGCCGAATCCAGCGCTGCCGAAGCGACCCTGAAAGCGACCCTGCCGGCCGGCTCGTGGAGCGACGTTCGCACCGACAGCCCGAGCGCCGCCGGCCCCGTCGTCGCCCACTTCTATCGGATCGCGAACGCGGACGCCGCCCTGGCCGCGCGCCTGCCGACCCTCCGGCTCGACCCGACGAGCCGTCCGTTCGGCCCCTGCAAGACGGAGCGGCCGCGCTAGAACCAGCCGCGTCGCCGCTTGCAAAGAAGTGTCAAGCTGGCCCGCCTTGTCATCGGCTGCCCTTGAGGCTGCGTAGAACATACCGAACTCTTCGAGATTCGAAGAATCGAATTCCGGGCGCGCCCCGGTGCAACGCGAGGCAAACGACATGAACACCTTCAGGATTTCAGCCTGCGCCGCGGTGATTGCGGGGCTCGCCGGCACCGCCACCGCGGCCCACGCCGCCGAATATGCGAACGTGGTCTCGGCCATCCCCGTGATGGCCTCCGTCGACACGCCGCGCCAGGAATGCGTCGACGTGCCGCAGGTCGTGCGGCAGCAGCCGTCGGGCGGCGGCGCGCTGATCGGCGCCCTTGTCGGCGGCGTCGTCGGCAACCAGTTCGGCCACGGCTTCGGTCGGGCTGCTGCCACCGGCCTCGGCGCCGTCGCCGGTTCGGCGATCGGCAACAACATCGAGGCGAGCAACGGCGCGGAAGCCACCGTCGCGTCGCGTCGTTGCCGCACGGTCGGCGGCTATGACAACCGTGTCGTCGGCTACGACGTGGTCTACGACTACAACGGCCAGCGCTACCAGACGCGGCTGCCGCGCGACCCCGGCCCACGGCTGGCGATCGACGTGCGACCGGCCGCGGCGCCGCTCGACCGCATCGGTGCGCCCGCGACCTACGGCGCCGTGCCGCTGGTCTATGACGACGCTCCGACGTATGCCGACGCTCCTGCCTATGCCGATGCGCCGCGCACGTACTACGAGCAAGCCCCGACGGCGTACTACGCGCCGGCACCGGCACCCGTCTACTACGGGCCCGGCGCCTACGTCGGCCCGGCCCTCATCGGCGCCGGCCTCGGCTTCTGGGTCGGCAACTCGTGGCACCGCGGCTATCGCGGCGGCTACCACGGCCGCCGCGGCCACTGGCGCTGAAAGTTCGACCTCGACGATGAAAAGGGCCCGCGAGGGCCCTTTTCAATCAACGACCGCGGGCCTACTTCGCGATCACGCGCACCATCTCGAGCACCTTGTTCGAATAACCCCATTCGTTGTCGTACCAGGCGACGACCTTGACGAAGGTGCTGTCTAGGGCGATGCCGGCGTCGGCATCGAAGACCGAGGTCATCGGCTCGCCGCGGAAGTCGGTCGAGACGACCTTGTCCTCGGTGTAGCCGAGCACGCCCTTCATCGCGCCCTGGCTCTGCGCCTTCATCTCGGCGCAGATTTCCTTGTAGCTTGCCTCCTTGACGAGTTCGACCGTCAGGTCGATCACCGACACGTCGGATGTCGGCACCCGGAACGACATCCCGGTGAGCTTCTTGTTCAGCTCGGGGATGACGATGCCGACGGCCTTCGCGGCCCCGGTCGACGACGGGATGATGTTCTCGAGGATGCCGCGGCCACCGCGCCAGTCCTTGTTGCTCGG